>JAZQTA010000139.1:0-18909 GCA_045630385.1 Eubacteriales bacterium
ATGCGGTCAACGATGTTATAAAGCATGTTGACGATTTGGGAAAGCACCGTCGGGATGGCCAGCTTGAAAAGAAGCTTGCCGACGGGCTCTGTGCCGAGAAATTCTCTTGTGTCCTTCATTGCGTCTCTCGCTTATTCCTCAAAGCAATCGTAGACGGAAAGAATATGCTTTCCCGTCTCAAAAAGCAGATCCACGGCCTTTTGCTTCAGCTCGATCGAGGGATCGAGTAGCTTCGTCACAACCTCGCCGCCATGTGTCCAAGGCTCGCGATGATAGGGGATGTTATTGTGATGAAGCAGGGTGTAGGATGCCTCAAAGGTGAAGTAGCCATCGTAGTGCACGTCCTTGAGCGCCTGCATCACGGAGTCGAAATTGATGATGCCCGCAAAGGGCCATGAGTGATGATGCGTATCACCGAAGTTGTCCGAGATATGCAGTCCCTTCAGCTTATCACCAAGGGCGAGAATATTCTCATATTGTCCGATGCGGCGCGCCTCATGCGCGATATTGCCGTGTGCCGTATCCCAGCAGGCGGCAAGCAGCGGATGGCCGATCGCATCAATAAAATCGCGAATCTGCTTTCCCGTGGAAAGGTGTGTTCCGTCGTTGTCCCAGTTTTCCGTCATCAGCGTGACATTATGCTTTTCGGCAAGATCCAAAAGGTCTTGATAGAACATTTTGTTATAGCGCAAAAAGGTATCCTCATCAAAGCTGTCGTGCACGCAAGCGTGAACAACGATGCGCGGAATTCCGAGAAGATGGCAGACCTCGATGGAGCGACGGATGGCGCGTATGTCGCGCACGTAATCCGCATCCGCTCTCGTTTTCAGTGCGTTCGGATGTGCAAAATGCAGGCAGGGCGCGTGAGAAACCACGAAGGAAACGCCTGCTTTTTCCGCCGCCTCGGCGCAATCCTGTGCAAAACGCTTATATTCCTCCTCGCTATCCGAGGTGAAGGCGGGGATAGAGCCCGTCTGCTCCAAGTTGATATATTTGAATTTCGTATCCTTGAAAAGTACCACCTTTTCGGGCACTGTGCTTACATAATGGCTGAAATCTCCGGTAGACGATGCGATTTTCATAGATATTTCCTTTCGGCTGATTATAAGGGTGTTGAAACAAAGCCTGCTTCCGTGAGCACGAAGAGCTCGCGAAAGCCGATATCGCGCAAGGTAGCGCGTGCCTCGGTGAAGCCGCTGTCCAGCGTTTCTGCCGCGTGGCTGTCCGAGGTTAGCGTGAGGGGCGCACCTTCCTTTTTAAGAATATGGAGAAGATGCTCGCTCGGGTAGGGCGCGGTGCGAAGGCCGCGCGTGATCGCGCCGGTGTTGACCTCAAAAATGCAATGGCTCTTTATTGCCTCGTACAGATATTTTTCCGCAATCTTGCGGTAATGCGCATCCCCGAGAAGGGAAAGCTCGCCCTGCTCATCGTATTTTGTCAGCAGGTCGAAATGGCCGATCACGTCGGGCTTTCTTTCACTTATATAGCGACAAAAAGCACCGTAATAGGATTCTGCCATTCGCAGAAAATCCCTATCAAATGCCGCGAGGCAGGTCTTAAAATGCCCGTGCGAGGAGTCGATGGGAAGATATTTTTCTCCGGTGCGGCAGTAGTGGCAGGAGCCGATAATATAGTCGTAGCGTGCGCGATCCACGGGTGCGAAGGCATCCTCCTCCGTGCCGAGAAATACGCGGATTTTTGTCTGATATTTTTCCTTGAGCCTGAGAATTTCGCGGATGTAGCCTTCCGTGTCCTTCATGCAGTAGCGCAGATCGTAGGGCGTGTATGCGTGGCCGGAAAAGCCGATCGCGGAAAAGTTCTTTTCAATTGCGGAAAGAACGATCTGCTCCGGTGTGCTTTTTCCGTCACAGAAGGTGGAATGTGTGTGAAGATTTTCGAGCATCGGGTGTCTCCTTGAAAAAAAGGTCAGCGGAAGCATCCGCGCGCCGTGACAAGATAGCGGTCAAGAACGTTGCCGCGATCCACAAGATAAATACGGTCGTGCAGATTGACGGTGGAGCAGCAGTGTGCGGGCATCAAGCAGATCTTATCGCCGACGGAGAATTTTTCCGAGGGATCATGAAGCTGGAAATGCTCCTCGCTTGCCACGATCTTAGAGACCGAAAAGCCGACGGGGATCGGCATTCCTTGATCTACGCCGCAGGATTTCACTCCGCCGTCCACAACCACGAGGCCGTCACGCACGCTCACCACGGTGGTGAGAAGAAAAAGGGCGGGCGCGAAGGGAAGGCCGAGGGCATGATAGGTCGCATCCATGAAAAGATAGCTTCCCGCTTGCAGCTCCGTATAGAGCCCCTCCACTGCCTTGATGATCGATGTACCGGTGCTTCCGCCCGAAACGGTGCGCACGGGTATGCCGTTTTCTTCAAAATACGCGAGAAGCTCTTTGATTCTCTCGCCGTTTTTTAATGTCTGCGAGGCTCTTTCCTGTATGGAGACAACGTGGGATACGTGTCCCGCATACGCCTGAATTCCCTCAAACGAAAGATGCGGGCACCGTGTGATGAGAAGCGCAAGGCGAAGCGCCTCCTCCTTGGTCTCAACACCGCAGCGTTCCATTCCGATCTCGAATTCGACAAGGCAGTGCAGATGCGCATCCGCGGCGGCGGCCGCTATTTCCAGCTCTGCGATATTATCTATATCATCTACACAAACGGTCAGCCTGCATCGCTTCGCGAGCTGAGACAGCTCGGCGATCTTTTCCTTATCGGTGATCTGATTTGCGATCAGAATATCCTCGATGCCGCTATCCGCGAGATCCTGCGCCTCGGAAAGCTTGGCGCAGGTCATGCCGATCGCGCCGCGGCGGAGCTGCTCATGCGCGATGGCCGCGCACTTGTGCGATTTATAGTGCGGCCTGAGCTTCATGGTGCTTTTTTGCAAAAGCGCATCCATACAGTCTGCATTCTTCTCAAAGGTGGATTTCTTCAAAATCAGTGCCGGGGTTGGGATCTGTTCCATTTTCATCGTCTTCGTTGCCTTTCGCCTGGTGCAATGCGCGCAGGAGCGCGCGAAAGTATGTATGTATGACAATTGTAGCACAGTGTGAGGGAAATTTCAATCCTAAAAATGAAAAAAGACGGCGAGCCGTCTTTTTTCAAAGCAAATCGTTTTATATTTCAAAATCCTCGGGATCCGGAATTGCAACGGCCGAGCCACCCTGCAGGTAGGACTCGTGTGCGTAAATGCCCGCGAGCGCCATGCGGATGCCGAGATCCACGTCGATCGGAGGCTTCGTATCGTTTTTGATCGAATCGAAGAAGGCGCGCATCATCTTGCGGTCGATGCCGAGATGGGATTTTCCCTTTCCGTCCTGGAAGGAGGAAACCGTGATTGGAACGTCGATCTTTTCGCCGTCAAACGAGCCGGGAGTGTCGGAAAATCTCGCCTTGCAGTGTGCCTCGGTGCGGGTCTTGGTCTTGTCCACCTCGATCATGCCGCGCGTGCCGTACATCGCGTAGTTGTGCGTGTAGCCAACGTAAGCGCCGAAGCAGATCCAGATGCGGATCACCGCGCCCTTCGCGGTCTTGACGAGCATCACGGCGTTTTCCACGTAGGAATCCTTCTTATAGGGATTGTAATGCACGTCGGGCACCATGCAGGTAACCGAAACGGGGCGGTCGTCCGTAATATAGAGCAGAGGGCCGAGATCGTGCGTGCAGTATTTGATGGCGGGATTGTAGGTGCGCCAGTGGCCGTCCTTATAGTCCTCCGCCTTGTAGGCGCGGTAGTCATGAGTGTGAAGATATTCGCCCTCGGCGTAAACGATGTCGCCGAATTTTCCTTCCTCGTACATGGCCTTCCAAGCCTCGATGTAGCCGAGGAAGCAGTCGTTCTCGCCGCACATATATTTCAGGTCGGGATGCGAGGCAACTGCCTTTTTCAGCGCCTTTGCCTCCTCCAACGAATTGACTGCGGGGATCTCGGAAAGCACGTTCTTTCCCGCCTCCAGAGCCTTGGTAACGAAGGGCACGTGCATCACGGCATCCGTCGCGATCACCACGGTGTTGGTGTCCGCCTTCAAAAACTCTTCAAAGTCGAGGTATTCTTTAATGCCCTCGATCGAGAATTCCTCCTTGAGCTTCACGCGTGCCTTTTCGATCATTTCGGGATTTTTGTCACAGATGGCAACGAGCTCTACGTCATCGTCAATAATGATGTCCAAAACCGATTGGAGTCCGCGTCCAAGGCCAATGACACCAAGACGGATCTTATCTATTTTACTCATAATAGTTTACATTTCTCCTTTTTTAGAATGAATACGCAACGCTTTCGACGTTAAACGTCTGTGTACATCAGCGCGCTTGTATCGGCATTTTTCTGTGCCTCGGTGGTTTTTGTTCCCTCGTAGAAGCAATTGAGAAACTCGGTCATAAAGTGGAAATGATCGTAGTAGCGAACGAGCCCTGCTTCCTTTTTGCCAAGCTCCTTGCGAATGCTCTCAAAGCAAGCAAACGCCTCGTCATCCTCACCGACGCACTTGTGCTCAAATGCCTTCGTGATTGCCTCCACAAGATCCATGTAGGTTTCAAGCAGGCGCATCGATACGGTTTGGATACGAACGGGGGACGTGTAGTTTTCCTTGATCAGTGCGCGCATCTCTGCAACGAGACCGTGCACGGACTGTATGCTCGGAAGCATTTTCGGATCGTAGTAACCGTTCGGGCGCTTTCTCATTTCTCTGCGCGAGGCGTAAGCATAGGGAATGGCCTTTGCCATCTTGTCAAGGATCTCCTTCACTCGCTTATAATTTTCGCCGTATGCGGTTTTTAGGTAATCCTCCTCGAGCGCATTGTAGTCGGTCGAGGTGTCGAACATGGTTCTTGCATAGGAATAAACCACCATACCGTGGGGGAAGAAGTGTCTCTGCGAGCCGTCCTGAATGAGACCGTCAACGTCGAAGCTCTTGTAAGCCTTCACGTCCTCGTTTACGCGGCGCGCCAGCTGCAGACCGCTGATATCCGGCACGTGGGGAGACCAGGAATGATATTCAAAGCCGATGATCGATCCGTCGAAGACCTTCTTCCATTCATCGAGATAGATGAAGGATTCGTCGATATCCTGCGGATTTGCGTCTCTGCTTCTGTTCAGGCGGAAGGGAGCGAGCGAGGGCTTCGGCATACCGGGCTTGCGAAGCGTGCGCGCATAGGTGCGGAAGATCGGAGCAAAGCAAAGCGTGAAGCGCTCGGGATTCTTGATGCGCTCGGTTTCGGGGGCCCACATCGTGTCGGTATACGCGATGAAGACGATGCGCGTGGAAAGATTTTCCGCCGTGAGCTTTTCATCGATCTCGTTCATCGCCATTACGTACCAGTCGGAGGGAAGCTTCTTTCTGCATTCCTCGCACTCGCAATGCCCATCCGATCCGTCGGCAAGCCAAACGTGAAGGAAATCCACGTTTTTGTGCTTTCTCGCATAGCGTACTACGCTTTCTGCATAGAGGGAGCGCGCCTCGGGCTGAGACATACAAAACTGTGTATACCAGCCGGAATTTCTGTGTATGCCGCGCTTACCGTTCAAAAATGCGGTGTACTTATAGTTTTCTTCGGGGATCATCATGTCGCGCACGCGCTCCGAGCCTGCGGGCGCATCGTTCTCCGGAACGCCGAAGGCATCGAGGATAAAGCCGTGTCCCACGTCATGGAACTGCAGGCCGCGCAGATTGATCTCTGCCTCCAGCTGGCGCTTCCACTGCAATACGTTGTCTGCCGTCACGTTTTCGGGCGGGAGGTTTTCTTCATTATGCTTATGGCGGTAATAATCGTTCCAGTACTGAAGCGGGATTACGAATTCGATCATGGCAAGGTTCATTCCGAGCTTCGGCGCGAAATCCACGTATTCAAGCATCTGCCCCTGCTCATGTGCGGTTGCCGTGCCCCAGCCGCGGTAGCGGCAGGAGGGAGCGAAGCGGTACTTCACGGGCTTTATGTTCTCAAGAGGAATGTATTCGCCGTCCGGGCCGGGCATCAGCCAACGGCATCCGTTCTGACGGAAGAATTCGTACACGGCAAGCAGCACCGAGCGGGGGTTATCGCCCGCGATGATACCGCCCTCGCAGTCCGTGTCGATATAGAGAATA
Source organism: Eubacteriales bacterium (assembly GCA_045630385.1). Taxonomy (GTDB): domain Bacteria; phylum Bacillota; class Clostridia; order Oscillospirales; family CAG-272; genus UBA1740. The sequence goes on from JAZQTA010000139.1 coordinate 6,101, forward strand.
TCGTCAAGCTCCGTGTCCTTTACGTCGGATACGTCAAGACCCAGATCCTGCATAAGTCCGAGGCGGAAGCCGTCCTTTGCATCGGGCTTGTATTCGATATGGATCGCGCCGCATTCGGGCATCATCATGCGAAGATACTTGCGCAGCTCGTGCGCCGCAAAGGTAATGGTCTCATTTGTGTCCAGCGTGTAGATCTTAAACATAAAATCCTCCGAAATGTAAATAATTGTTTCTATATTTAGCCGTTTTTATCGAATTGCCAGCAAAATAACTGCAAAAGTGCCGAGAATAACGCCGATGATCTGCTTTCTCGTGTATTTTTCCTTGTAGATGCAGAGCGCGAGCACGAAGGTTGCCAGCATTCCGAGACCCGTTTTCATGGGCGAAACGATCGAGAGGGGCAGGAGCATATAGATCACGAGCGTGAGGAAGTTCTTCGCGCCGTTGCAGATGCCCGCGCCGATGCCGTAAACCGTGCCGTGCTTCAAGAAGTAGGAAAGCTTATCTCTGTCAAGGATCAGTCCGATCACGGCAAGCAAAATAAACGAGCCGCCGATCGAAATGATCTGGAATTCCGAGGAGCAGGTGTCGTTAAAGCGGATCTGCTGCATACGTGTCAAAATCGCGATAAAGCCGTTTGCCACCAGGGAGATCATAACGAGGATGAACCATTTGAGAGAAATCCCCATCTCGTCCTCGCTCTTCTTTTTGTAGTTGATCAGAACCATGGCGGCGAAGATCATCACGATGCCGACGTAAGTCGTGATCCCGGGCTCCTCATCCAGGAAGAAAATGCCGTAGAAGATAGAGAAGAGAAGCGAGAAGTTTCCGATCAGGCGCGTCAGTCCGTAAGGACCGCACTTGTAGGCCGCGAAGGTGCAGTAAAAGCCTGCGCCGAAAAGAAACGCGTTGAGAATGGCGATTGGGATCATCTCGGCGGGCGCGTGAAATCCGCCCTTGTCGGTGACGGCGAAGAAGAGCGTGGCAAAGAGCGCCACGATCGCGTTCATCAGCATGCCGCCGCTTCCGTGCTTTTTCGCATAGGTGCGAACGAAAACGCTTTCGAAAAGGTTTAAGAAGGTAAAGACGATGATGAGTAAATAGCCAAGCATAAAAAGCCTCCGAATTTGTTCTGCCTCTATTGTACCATACCTTTTTTCGGATGAAAATAGAAAAAATCCCGAAAAAACAGAAAAATTCCCATATTGTATTGCCTTTTTTCTTTTTTTATAGTATGATGAAGTAAAGTCATTCAAAAGGAGTCTCGTTATGCGGGATATATGCACCACCGTGAATGCGCCGAATGCCGTCGGCGGTATTCATTTTAATTATTTCGTATATGAAATGGAGCTTCATAAGCTTTCGCAGCCCTTCTTCCAATCGCATTATTATCTGTATCTTTTCGTTTGCGGCGAGGGGGAGCTCCGCATGTCGGGAAAGCGATATCCCGTCCGACCGGGGACGCTTGTGCTCGTGCATCCGTGGCAGCTTTTTTCGATCGTCGAAACGAAGCATGAGCTTACCTATCTTTATATATCCTTTATGGGAGGTGCGGTGTCCGCGATGCTTCCCGATATCGGAGCGCAAGAGCCGATCACGGTCTATCCCGGGCATGAGCATCTTTTGGATTACTGGATGAAGTCGATCCGCCGCATTCAGGAAAAAAATGCGCTGTACGTTACCGAGTCCGTTTTTGCGCACACGCTTTCGTATTTGACCGTAACGCAAGCCGAAGGGGATGACAGAAGCTTTGCGGCCATCAAAAATTACGTGCAGGAAAATCTCTCCGACCCCGAGCTTACGTTGCGCTCCGTTGCGGGGATGTTCTTTTACAGCGAAAAATATTTTTCCTTCCTTTTCCGTGAAAAGATCGGTATCCGCTTTACGGATTATCTGAACGATCTGCGCATCCATCACGCGTTGCGCCTGATCGGCGAGGGGGAAAAATCCGTTTCCGCGCTTTCGTCCGCTTGCGGTTTTATGAGTGCCTGCTATTTTTCCAAGGTATTCAAAAAGGTTATGGGAAAAACGCCCGCCGTTTATATCCGCGAGCATGGAACGAAATTGCGTGAGGAAAACCGATAATTTAATTTTTAAGAAAACGAAAGAGGGAAGATACAATGCGCATCGATCCGTTTTTTGACCGTCAGCCCGCGCCGGGCTTTGTTTCGGATCTTTCGAGCCCGGTGCACGCCCGTGCGCCGCTCGGTTTTGGAAACAGAAAAAGCGCCCGTGAGGGCGAGGCCGCAGTCGGCGATATATATCTGAAAAACGAATTCCCCGAGGGAAAGGATCTGCTTGAAACCGCGTATGCGGATTTTTCGGCATTTCTCGCGGTCACGGGGGTGGGAGGAGATCGTTATCCGATCTCGCTTGAAAAAGGAACGGTTTTGGGCAAGGAGAGCTTCCGTCTTTGTGTAGGAGAGGACGGCGCGACCGTCACCGCGGAGGAAACCGAGGGCGTGCGCCGTGCGCTCGTTTATATAGAAGAGGAAATGACCAAAAGAGAGGGCGCGTTTTTGCCGCTTGGCGCGTTTGTGCGCAAGCCCTATATCAAAACGCGTATGACCAGAGGCTTCTTCAGCCCCACCAACCGTGCTCCGAAGTTTGGAGACGAACTGCTTGACGGGGTGGAGTATTATCCCGACGAATATCTGAACCGCCTGGCGCATAACGGCACCAACGGACTCTGGATCTACACGAGCTTTCGTGCCCTGATCGATACGCCCGTATTTGTGCAGAATAAGGAAGAGGTTGCGCGCCGTATCGAAAAGCTTTCGCGCGTGGTGGAGCACTGTGCGCGCTACGGCGTGAAGGTGTTCATCTTTGCGATCGAGCCGCACGGCATCGCACCCGAGGAGGCCGCTCTGCATCCCGAGCTTTTGGGAGGCAAAAAAGTAAACGGCGCACATCCCATTTGCCTTCGTCAGCCCGCGGCGCGTGATTATATGATAAACGCCGTGGAAAAGCTCTTCCGCACCGTTCCCGCGCTCGGCGGCTATATCAGCATCACCGCCGGAGAGCGAACCACCACCTGCCCCTCCGTGGCAAGCTACGTCACCTGTCCGCGTTGCTCAAAATACGGTCGCGGCGAAAACCTCGCTTACGGCGTGGATATCATTAAGGAGGGCATCCGCCGCGCCGGCACGGGTGCGGAGTTTATCAGCTGGACGTACAGCCACCGCTATTGGACGGAAGAAAGCGTGCGCGAGTACGTGCAAAATGCACCCACGGACGTGCGCCTTATGCAAAACTTCGAGGACGGCGGCCTGAATATGCAGCTCGGAAAGCCTCGCATCGCGTGGGACTATTGGCTTTCCTACGTCGGCCCCTGCGATAAATTCATCATCACCGCCGAGGAGGCGAAGAAGCGCGGCTGTGAGATGTGGGCAAAAATGCAGGTCTGCAATTCGCATGAGCTTGCCACCGTGCCCTATATCCCCGCGCCTGGTATCATCTACGATAAATACAAGATCGCAAGAGAGCTTGGTACGACGGGTATCATGGAGTGCTGGTATTTCGGAAACTATCCGTCGCAGATGAGCCGTGCCTCGGGCGCGCTCTCCTTCCTCGATTCCTTTGAAAGCAAGGAAGCGTTTCTCCTTGATTTTGCCGCGAGAATGTACGGCGAGAGCCGTGCGCCGTCGGTCGTTGCCGCCTGGCAAGCCTTTGAGGCGGGGTATAAAAACTATCCCACGAACGTGATGTTCAACTATTACGGTCCGATGCATGACGGCGTTGTCTGGAAGCTGCAGCTTCTGCCGAAAAACAATCCGCTTTCCCGCACCTGGCTCTTGCCCGACGTGCCGGACGGTGACCGTATCGGAGAATGCCTCTTCCGCGGTCACACCTTGGATGAGGCGATCGAGCTTTCCTCGCGCATCAGCGAAAATTGGCAAAGGGGACTTTCGCTTCTCGATCTTCCAAATGAGGATGAGTTTTCAACGCTTGCGCACGCGCTTGGTATTCTTTTTGCCTCGGGCAGAGATATTCTCACCTTCTACCGTCTGCGTGCCGCGCTTGGCAAGGGAGAAGGAGATGCAAGCAAAATCCTTTCGAAAATGCGCGCGCTCGTCGAGGCGCAGATCGGAAATTCAAGCGCCATGATCGCGCTTTGCGAAAAGGATAGCCGCCTCGGTTACCATTCGGAGGCCGAGGGCTTCAAATTCTTCCCCGAAAAGCTTGCGGATCGCATCGAGTGGCTGAAAACGCTTCTTTGCGAGGAGTTTCCCACCGTTGAAAAGCGCATCGCCGAGGGCAAAGCCCCTCTCGGATATTATTATGCCGAGGGCGAGGATGCGTATCGCCTCGGCTCGGGCGAGATCGCCTTGGACGAAAAGCGCTCCTTCCGCACGGATATGACCGAAGGCGGTGTGTGCACCACCGTTGTTTGTCCCCTCGGTGAAAACGTAACGATCGACTATGAGTTTGATCTCTTTATGCCCGAGTGCGGAATCGTCATCAGTGAGCGCCCGATGGCCTCGCACGGCGAGAGCGTGGAAGCGTATCCCCCCGGCATCGGCCTCGATAGCGGTGCAACCTCGCATCAATCGCTCTTTGGCAGCAGTATCGAGGCAGAGCTTGCAAAGCACCGTCTGGAGAAGGAGGTGCGCGAGGACGGATCTGTGCTTTACCGCGTCTATACCGCCGTTCCCTCGGAAAAATGGAATCGTAAGACCGCGATCAAGCTTCGCATCACCGTCGGCGGGCAAAAATGGAAGGCGTCCCCCGATCCCGTGATCACCTTGGGTAAAACGAGCGTGATCCCGGATGAATACGGATTTTTAATTCCTTAAAACGCGCAAAAAACACCGCAGATCGGCTTGGAAGTGAGCCTTGATCTGCGGTGTTTCTCATATTTTTTCGATTGCGTTTTTTCTGTAATCTCTTGGGCTCTCGCCCGTGGCCTCCTTGAAGCGGCGGCGAAAATAGGCGGCGCTTTCGTAGCCTGCGGTGTCGGCGATTTGCTCGATCGGCATATCGGGATAGGATAAAAGAAGCTGCTGGGCGCGCTCGATGCGCAGGCGGTTTTTGTATTCCACGGGGCTCTCGCCGAGCTGCTTTTTAAAGAGAAGATAGAGATTCGGTTCGCTCATGCTGCAAAGCGCGGCAAGCTCGCTTGCGGGCGTGTCCTCGGAAAGATGCGCGCGAATATGATCGATCGCGGGGGTAAGGCGGCGATCGTTGGCAGGATGCGGCGCGCGCTTCAGTATCGGAAGAAAGAGCCTCAGAAAGTCGTAAAACAAGGATAGGGCGCGAAGGTCAACTTGGTCGCTGTCCTCCCATGCGAGCTTTAATCTTTTGGCAAGATCATCGGATTCGCTTTTTGAAATTTTTTGGATCATAAGAGATTCGGCTTCTTTAAATCCGAAAAACGGTTCAAAGTCAAAATGCAAACTAATATGCACATTTTCTTGTTTTTCATTCCAAAAGGAACGGTATTTTGATCCCTTTGGAATGAAAATAAGATCTCCTGCCTCAATAGGAAATTTTTCTCCGAGCGCAGTTTCAAAAACGGCAGAGCCCTCGAGCATGGCCGCGAAAAAATAGCATGGCCGCGGCTTTTTCATAAAGTCGCAAACGCTTTTGGCACCGGATACGTATTTGTGAATTTTGAAAAGCGAAAGATGGGTAAAGACCTCCGTTTGCATCCTGTCCGTCCTCATTTCATAAAGCGACTCAAAAAGCAAAATGCTTTTTGAATGGAATTTATAGAATCGTTTCCTTTTTTTATATTATAACCTATTGCGCGAAGGTTGTCAAGATGCTAAAATAATCGTAGAAAAAAACAAAAAAGGAGATCCTTTTTATGAGCTTTCAGAATAAAACGGTCATCATCACGGGCGGCGCATCCGGCATGGGCAAGCTTTCCGCGGAGTGCTTTGCCGCCGAGGGGGCAAACGTCGTGCTTGCGGATATCAACGAGGCGGCCTTGATCGAGGTATGCGGCGCGATCAATGAAAAGGGACGGGGCAAGGCGATCTATTCGGTTTGCGACGTCAGAAAATATCCCGAGGTGAAAGCAACGGCGGATCTTGCCGTGGATATCTTCGGATCGATCGACATTCTTTTGAATTTTGCGGGTGGCTTTGAGCTTCGCATGTGCAACTGTGATAAGCCCTTTCCCGAAACGCCCATCGAGGTTTTTGATTGGGGCATTGACGTCAATCTCAAGGGCCCGTTTTATTTTGCGCACGCCGTTTGTCCGCAGATGGTCAAGCAGCATGGCGGCGTGATCATCAACCTCGGCTCGGTCACGGGCGAGGATGGCTCCGGCTCGGGTATGGCGTACCCCACGGCAAAGGCGGGTATCATGACGGGACTTACCAAGTCGCTCGCGCAGTTTGGCTTCGCGCATAACATCCGCGCCGTTTGCGTATCTCCCGGCCCGGTGCTCACGCGCCCCTCCATGGCAAATATGAAGACGGGGCAGGGCAGAGCCGCCGAGGTGCAGGAGGTCGTGGATTTCATCATGTACCTTTGCTCGGATAAGGCGAGAGCGATCACGGGCTCCAATCACTTTATCGATTGCGGTCGCTGCGCTTTGCCGCACGGTTGTTAAGGAGAGAAGATATGAAGCCTTCGTTTTTGAACAGTGCGCGTCCCTTCATCATCGGAATGACCTTGAAGAGCACGCCGAAGGAAGCAATATACAATATCAAAAACTGCATCTATGCGGGTGCGGATGCCGTTGCCGTTCAGCTTTGTAAGATGAAGCGGGAATATAAAACCAAGGAAGAGCTTTCGCGCGTCTTTGCTTCTGCGGCGGGCCGCCCGATCTACGTGACCGACTACCGCTGGAATGAAAACGCGGATCGCACGTATGAGGAATGCGCGGAGGAGCTTGTCATGGCAATGGAGGCGGGCGGAACGCTTGCGGACGTGCCGGGCGATTTCTTCTGCGAGGATAAGGAATATCAGATGACCGAAAACGAGGAGGCTATAGAGAAGCAAATGGCCTTGATCGATCGCTTGCACGAAATGGGCAAGGAGGTCATTATGTCCTCGCACGTGTTCCGCTTCCTTCCCGCCGAGCGGGTGCTTGCTATCGCAAGAGAGCAGGTGCGCCGTGGCGCGGATATCGTCAAGATCGTCGCGGGAGCAAACAGCGAGGAGGAGGAAATGGAAAACCTTCGCATCACGGCGCTTTTAAAAAAGGAGCTTTCCGTTCCCTTTATTTTTCTTGCCGCAGGTACGCATGCGAAGATCCATCGCATGATCGGCCCGATGCTCGGATGCTTTGCTTGCTTTGCGGTTTATGAGCACGATGCAAACGCCGTGCCCACGCAGCCGACGGTTGCCGCCGCCAAGGCCGTCAGGGATAATTTTGATTATCTCCCCGATCTTCCCCTGTCGTTATAAAATAAAAAACCTCTGTCTTTGTTTCGGAAAAAGACAGAGGATTTTTTTAAAAATTGTAGAAAACAAAGAATCGGTACAATAAAGGAAGTCGAAAAAGAGAAGTTTTAGTCAAGATCGCTCTTTTTGAAAACGCCGACCGAGCCGTAGATGTATCCTCCCGCGAGCATGTGCTTTTTCACCGCCGATGCAAAGGAGCTCTTTTCAGGAAGATCCTTTGTGGGAGTGGAGCTTGGGCAGAGGAAAACGTATTCGTAAACGCCGCCGCCGCTGCTTTTGATCGGTGCTCTTTCATAGCGCGCGCCAAAGCGCGTCAGATTCGTTTCTTTTCCGAGAAGCGCGGGGATCTGCGGATCAAGAAGCCAGCTTGAGCAGTAAAGTGCCTTCACCTCGCCGAGGCTTTTTTCGATGATCCCCAAGCCCTTTTTAAGATCCTCGGTGCAGCTCTCGTGCACCATCGGTCCGCCCGAAGGAATATGAACGCTGATCACGGCGTCGCCCTTTGTAAGAAGCCTTTTGCATTCGCTTTTTTTGAGAGTGATCCTTTCATTTTTGATCACGCCGTTTTCTGCTTTGTATCCGATAAAGGCGTCCTCGGTTTCGGTCAGCGTGGCATCAAAGGCGCCGTCCTCGTTCTCGCACCCCGCGCTTCCGAGCACCTGTCCCGAGCGGTGGAATCTGCCCTCGGTCGCCATCATTAAGAGCCCCTTCGCGGTATCAAAAACGTCGTAGCCGCTTTGGTAGGTCATGTATTCGAGATTGAAGCGGCCGACGCGGAGAATGCGGCAATCCAGGAAGGAAAGCATCCAACCAACGTAGCCGCGCATACCGATGTGTCCGTTCAGATCGATGAAATCCTGCGTCTGGTTTTCAAACATGCAGGCGGTGTCATGGGAAACGTCCTCGGGAATGCCTCTTCTTTTATGCTCCGCCTTCATTGCGGGGATCTCGGCAAGAAGCGCAAAGAGAGGGAGCGTATCGTAGCGCTCGTCCTTATCCTCGGCCCTCGGATGCATAACGGCGCGCAGAAGCTCGCGGTCGCGCTCCTTCAGCACCTCGTGAAGAAAATAGGCGTAAAGGAGATTATCCTTATCCGAAAGAAGCGCATCGCGCACGCGAGCGAGATCGTCCTTCATATAGGTATAAACGTTATATTTTTCAAAATTGAAGATCTCCTCGCCTTCCGTTTCAAGACGGGCCTTGGCTTTTTCAAAGTAGGGATGGGCCATCGCTTCATCGGGCGAGAGCTTGAATTTTTCAAAGAAGCTTTTCACGGTCTTTTTCCTCCGAATTATTTTCTGAAGCGCCCGAATACCTCGTTCACCTTTTCGAAGCAAGCAAACGAGCCGGGATAGCTTTTAATGATCTTCATCATATCGCCGATCTGCTTCTTTCTGATAATGCAGATCAAAAGATACTTATCCGTGTGCGAGTACATGCCCATTACCTCAACGCGCGTCACGCCGTGCCCAAGCTTTTGCATCAGCTCGGCGGCCATTTCCTCGGGAGAGGTGGTCACGATATCGAAGCGGTAGCCGTTTTTCACGCCGGAAAGCGCATAGTCAACCACAACGTTGGCGACGAAAAGGTTAAGGAGCGTGCAGATCACGGGCGTGATACGGAAATCGTAAACGAAGAACGAGATGAAAACGACGCTGGCATCCAACAAAAAGGCGATGTACGCGATGTTGGCTGCGGGGCGAGCCTTTTTGATCAGCGCGGAAATGGCGTACGTGCCGCCGCTTGCGCCAAAGCGGCGAAGCATCAGGGAAAAGCCGAAGCCCGAGATGATACCCGTGGCAAGGCAGGCGAAAACGATTTCAAAATCGCTGCCGTAGTTTATAAGTGAATAAGGTCTTGCTCCGAAAATTTCGAGAAGCTCTGCCGAAAAGGATTGCACGGCCATGTAGGTGATCAGGATAAGACCGAGCTTGCGATTGACGAAGACGGAAACGAGCACGAAGATGGGAATGTTGAAAAGAAGCATCAGAACCGCCCATGGAAAATTGCTTCCGCCCGCCTGGAGGAAGTGGAAGGTCATCGTCGCCAAACCGCCGACGCCGCCGGGAGCAAAGCCGTTTGCGTTCTGGAAAAAGAAATAAGCAGTGCCGACGATCAGCCCGGCCAAAACCGCGGTGAGAACGTCGATCACCGTTGATTTTAAAGTATCTTTTTCGATTGTTTTAACTGCTTGTTTTTCGTTCGTTTGCATACTGAACCCCTAATATAAATTGTGTTTTGTAAATATTTATTTGCAAATCAAAGGAATTTTTTAATGTGTGAGCAGATCATCTCCAACGCAACCGGGTTGTCGCCTCCGCCGGGAACGATGATATCCGCGTGCCTTTTGTTCGGCTCGACGAATGCCTCGTGCATGGGCTTGACGGTGGAGAGATATTGGTCAATGACGGATGAAAGCGAGCGCGCCCGCTCCTCGGTGTCGCGCCGTATGCGCCGCAGAATGCGCTCGTCCGCATCGGTGTCCACGAAGATTTTGAGATCCAGCCTTTTGCGTATCTCTTCCTCGGAGAGAATGAGGATCCCCTCCAAAAGGATAACGCGAGCGGGTGCGACGCGTTCGGTTTTCTCGGAACGATTGTGCACGGTGTAATCGTAGATCGGAACGTCGATCGCCTTGCCCTCTGCCAGCATGTCAAGATGGCGGCAAAGCAGATCGGTCTCAAAGGCGTTCGGGTGATCGTAATTCTGCTTGCATCTTTCCTCGTAGGTCTTTTCGGACTGATCGAGATAATAGCTATCGTGCGCGATCAGGCAAGCATCCGCGCCGAAGGCCTCCTTCAGATGCCTTGCGAGCGTAGTTTTTCCGCTCCCCGTGCCGCCGGCAATGCCGATGAAAAGCGTGTTTTTGTTTTTCATAAAGCACCCCCCTCTTTTTCTCCCCTCATTGTAGCACACTTTCTCGGTTTCGTCAAGGCAATTCATATTCTCTTTTCCCTCATTTTTGAAGTTTTTCTTCTTTAAGCGAAGAAATGCCGCTCGTTTGGCTGTTTTTTCACTTAAAAAAACGAAAACACCTTGAAAAAAATCGAAAGTTATAGTAAAATGAATAAAAAACGTACGGAGATGCCATGTATTCGCAAAAAGCCTTGTCAACCAACATTCGCTATCACCGCATCCGCCTCGGCCTCTCGCAAAAGGCGGTGGCTGAAAAATTGGGCGTTTCGGTGCAGGCGGTCTCAAAATGGGAGCGCGGCTTTGCCGCGCCGGAGATCTATGCGCTGTGCGGCCTTGCGACTCTTTTTGATATCAGCGTAGACGCGCTGCTCAGCGCGTTCGTCGCGCCCGAATCCGCGCCCGCCTTTATCGGTGTGGACGGTGGCGGCGGAAAAACGGAATTCGTGCTTTTCACGTCTGCGGGCGAGGTGCTCGGGCGCGAGCTTCTCTCCGCCACGAATCCGAATTCGGTCGGGATCGACCGCACCTGCAGCGTGCTGAAGGAGGGGATCGATAAGCTTCTGCCTTTGGCGAGAAACGGAGTGAAGGGCATTCACCTCGGCATAGCGGGCATTCCGCAGGGCGCGAGGCGCGAGTATATCGCGCGGTATCTTTCGGCGGCCTATCCGCAGATCTCATCGCGCGTCAGCGGTGACGTGGATAACGTGCTCGCCTCCTGCGATGGGGTGGAGTGCGGTGTTTTCGCGACGGTTGGCTCGGGCTCGTGCGTGTTCGTTAAAACCGAAAGCGAAATGCGCGGCTTTGGCGGCGGCGGATATCTTTTGGATGAAGGCGGCTCCGGCTTTGATCTCGGCAGAGAAGCGATGCGCGCCGTCCTGTATGCGGAGCAGGGGCTCGGGGAGAAAACGCTTCTTTCGGATCTGGTCAACGAAAAGCTCGGTGCGCGTTTGCTTTTGTGTATCACGGAGCTTTATGCAGGCGCGCCGCGCTCGATATCCTCTCTTGCGCCGCTCGTTTTTTCGGCGGTTCGCGCAGGGGATGCGGTCGCGGAGCGGATCGTAAAGAAAAGCTTTGAAGCGCTTGCGGACTGCATTGCGCTTGCGAGAGATATAACGGGGGCGGGAGATACCCTCGTTTTCAGCGGCGGCCTTCTCAATGCCTCGGAGCTTTGGATGCCGCATTTGCTGGCGCGATTGCCGTATCGCCCGAGCGTAGTGATTCCGCGCTTGCCGCAAATTTACGGAGCGTGCAGGCTTGCGTTGAAAGAGTTCGGGGGCGGGGAGATGCTTCCCGAAACGAGATATATTGAAGAATACGAGAGATTGAAACGAAGTCAATCTGCTTTTTCATCGATTTGATAGGAGAAAGAAAATGAAAGCAAAGCTGACGTGGCAGGGCGATCAATGCGCCATTGACCTTGGAAACGAGGTACTGATGCCGGTAGCATATATGAGCTACGCGCCCTTAAAGGAAAATTTTGACGATATGAAGGCAAACGGCGTGCGCCTCTTCATGTTTCCGATCTATGCAGGAGACGAGGGCATCAATATGGAGAGCGGCCTGCGCCCCCTGTGCGATAATTTCTTCAAGGGCTACGGAAAATACGATTTCTCCATGGTGGATGCGGTGCTTGAAAAGCTTGCTCCCACGGGCGAGGAGGACGTATTCGTCATCCCGCGCGTTTGCCTCGAGCCGCCGATCTGGTGGCAAAGGATGCATCCCGAGGAGGTCGCGAGAGATAGCCGCGGCGAGGCGCAAAGAGAGTGCTTTGCATCGAAAAAGTGGCTTTCGGATATGACCGTGGCGCTCAAGGCGCTGATCGATCACCTTGCCGCATCCAAATGGGCAGAGCGCATCATCGGTTATCATATTGCCGCAGGCGGCACGGAGGAATGGGCATATCAATGCAGATACGAGCCGCAGTATTATGATTACAGCGAGGTAAATCTCAGAGCCTACCGCAAATTTTTGAAGGCGCGCTACGGCAGTCTTGAAAGGATCTCTGAGGCGCACGGAAAGGCGTATGCTTCCATTGAGAGCATCCGTTTTCCGCATCCCATCGAGCGCGAGTATTCGAAAAACGGATATCTGCGCGATCCCATCGAGGAGCGCTCGGTTCTCGATTATTACGATTATCATAACGAGAGCGTCGCAGATGCGATCGTTTATTTCTGCCGCGAGGTGAAGGAATACACGGGCAACACGAAGCTTACGGGCGCATTCTATGGCTACGTATTCGCCATGCCGCAGAACTTTAAGGGGCTTCACGCCTTAGGAAAGGTGCTTGCCTCGCCCTACGTGGATTTCCTTTCCACGACGAACTGCGGCCATCATTGGCAGTTCTCCTCTGCCGTCGAGAGCGCAAAAATGCACGGCAAGCTTTGGATGTGCGAGGGAGATATACGCACCTGCCTGACCACGGGCATGGGGAAAAATCTTGCGCACGCCATGCCGGATAACGATTATTATGACAGCGCCGTTTGGCACGGCCCTGCAACCATGAAGGCGAGCGTTGATAGGATGACGCTTGCGCT
>JAZQTA010000140.1:0-12767 GCA_045630385.1 Eubacteriales bacterium
CCCATATAAAAAGAGTTCAAGTCGAATACCGGAACTCTTTTGGAGCTGGTGAACGGAGTCGAACCATCAACCTGCTGATTACAAATCAGCTGCTCTGCCATTGAGCCACACCAGCATTCGAACGTATTATATTATAGCAGAAGTTTTTTGATTTGTCAACCCCTTTTTTTGATTTTTTTAAAAAATATTTTAGACATGACTTGATATCCTTTTTGTTCGAATCAAGCAGAGGTGCTTAGCCGCTGTTTTCGCATCGAGTTGTTTTTGCGTGTGCAAATTTTCTCTTGCTTTTTTCTGCAAAATATAGTATACTGTAAAAAAGACTTTTTTGGAGAACCCCGATGAAAATTGCTATTATGGAGGATCTGCATCTCCCGTATCACGTGGGAGCAATGCAATATGAGGCGCTTCGCTTCTATTTAAATTATATAGAGAAGAGCGGATCGGAGTTTCTTATTGTGCCCGGTGATTTCACGGCGGATGGAAATAAGGAAACCGCTGAGCGTTTTTTTGAAATGCTAAGGGGAATATCCGTTTCTTCCTTGGTAATGACGGGAAATGCGGATTTTCGCTGTGCCGAAACGAAAGAATATTTTCGCTCCGTGACCGCCGCGCCGAAGCACGTTTTTGGAGACCTTACGGTTCTTGCCCTGAGAGACGGAGAAGGGTTTGTGCCCGAAGAGGATCTTGCTTTGCTTTCCTTAGCAGATGAGAGAACGCTTATATTTCTTCATCACCCCATCTCATCTCTTGCCGAGCCTGCGCGTTCCATCCTTTCCGCATTTGCCGCATCGCATCCGCAGACGCCGATCTTTGTCGGCCATGCGCATATTGATAAAAGAGAAGAGAATATCTTTTATCTGAACGCCGCCGATCCCGATAAGGCGATCGGGGAAGAGCCCTGCATTTATGAGTACGATACCGAAACGCGACTTCTTACAAAAACGCACTTTTCGTGTCCCGTTCCCGGGGATCTTCCTTCCTTTGTCGGTATTTCCGCTTTTCGTCCAATTGAGGATCTTGCTTATGCGGCGGAGAAGGGGCTTTATGCGGTGGAATTTCGCCCCTCGGTCATAAGTGCTGACCGTGCGGCGATCGAGCAAGGTGTGCGCCGTTTCCGCGAGGCGGGCGGCAAATGCCTTTCCTTCCATTTTCCGAATCTTGCCGAGCGTGACGGAAGCCTTGCGAAAAAAGACTCGCTTATTGCGTTTGCAGAGCTTGTACGTGCGCTTTCGGCGGATCGCATCACGGTGCATGCGCCCTCCGTGCCTCTGAAAATGATAGAGCGCGATCCCACACTCCTTGCGCGCATTGCCGATCTTGCCGCCGAGGCAATATCCGTTCTGCCCATCACGTGTGCCGTCGGTGTGGAAAATATGCACATGACGGGGGATGATACGCGTGAGGATCGTTGCTTTGGTTATACGCCCGAGGAATGCCGCGCCTTTATCGGAATGCTTCGCAAAAGATGCATAGGGCGCAAGGTAGGCTTTCATTTTGATACAGGGCACGCGCGTAATAATATCCCTCTCTCGCAGGTTTATACGCAAAGTGTATGGATGGCGGAGCTGGGAGAGGAAGCCGTCGGATATCATATTCACCAGGTGCTTCTTGAAAACAGAAGGTTTGTAAATCACTATCCGATCACAGAGCCGTACGGCGCATTGATCTCCTATGCTTCGTTTTTTGCTATGTGGGAGCGTGGCCGCATTGCTAAAGCCCCTGTTTTCCTTGAAATCCGACCGACAGCCGAGGATGCTGCACCGTATAAAAAATCCTTGCAATGGATTTTGAAATGAAAAACGAAAAAATATTTACATATTGAGGTAAAATATGAGAAAAATAGCAAGAAGAATATTTTCGGCACTGCTTTTAACTATGACTGTTATAGTGTCCGTATTTTCTCTGTCCGCATGCGATCTCTCTGCATTCATGGAGCAACCGATCGAGATCGCGAATACGGCGATCAACGAGAATGGTGAGCTGATCGTTTATTATTCTGACGGAACGAGCAAAAATCTCGGCACCGTCGTTGGTAAGGATGGAAAAGACGGTGAGGATGGGATTGATATCGGCGTGCGCGTAACCGACGCGCAGATCAACGAGAGCGGCGAGCTTATTCTTTATTATTCCGACGGAACGAGTGAAAATCTCGGCACCGTCGTTGGTAAGGATGGAGAAGACGGCGAGGATGCCGCCGAGCCGCAAAAGAACATCACAGTGAACGTAACGGGGGATGCCGAGAGCGCGGCAAGCGCGGTTTCTGCCGCCGCCCCGAGCGTTGTCAGCATCATTACCAATTTCAAGGATGCTTTTTCCACGTCCGCTGCCGTCGGGTCGGGTGTCATCTATTCCTTGGATAAGGCTACGGGCGATGCTTTGATCATCACGAATTTTCACTTGTTGTATAATAATGGCGCGATTTCAAAAGAGATCGGCGTATTCGTATACGGCAGTCCGCTTTCCACGCAAGTGATCGAAGCGGAATTTGTCGGTGGCTCTATGCGCGAGGATATCGCTTTGCTACAGGTGAAGGGGAGCGAGCTGCTCAAAAGCTCCATCGCAAAGGCTGTCACCTTTGCGGATTCGGATCGCATCTATCCCGGTGATACCGCCATTGCCATCGGAAATCCGCAAGGCAAGGGCATCAGCGCGACCTACGGAAAGGTCAACATTCCCTCCGAAACGGTAAAAACCAAGGCTTGCGATGACCGCACCGAGGTTTCCTTGCGCGTGATCCGTATGGATACGGCGGTGAACGGCGGCAATAGCGGCGGCGGCCTCTTCGACGGAGAGGGAAAGCTGATTGGCATCGTGAACTTAAAGAGCGTCGATGAAAATATTGAAAATATCGGATATGCGCTTCCGGGAAATAAGGTGCGCGCATTGATTGAAAATATTAAATATCATTGCCTTGACGGTGACGGTATAACGCCCTTTAAGCCCACCTTCGGTATCACGATCAAGATCGTGGAATCAAAGGCCGAGATAAATGACAAGGGGCTGATCGATATCCTTGAGACGATCGAGGTGACTGAGGTCACGCCCGCCACACCCGCAGAAGGCGTGTTCCTTGTGGGAGACCGTTTGCTCTCGATCACCGTGAACGGCGAAACCACCGAGATCACGAAAATGCATCATCTCACCGATCCGACCTTGAATCTTCGTCCGGGAGACACCGCGTATTTCAAGGTTCTGCGCGATGGCGTGGAAACCGATCTTGAGATCACTCCGCCAAAGTCCGCATATAATCCGGTTTAAACGGAAAGAGAAAGCCGTGCGGCTCTGCAAAACAGAGCCGCACGGCTATTTTTATACGCCCCTTTTCTTATCAATGAAGTCCATATAGGCGTTCCAGTCAAGTCTTGAAAGATAGTGTGTGCCCGCGCGGTAGTGATAAAGGCAATCGCCCTCCGAAAGCTCGGTTCCGACGGCGGGGAAGGTGTCGTTATGCACGAGTCCTTTCATTCCGTAAACGGCGTACGCCTCGTTTGCCGCGGCGGTCGAGAGAAATTCGTTTTTCGGATCGGCCCACAGATCCTCCTCGGCAGAGCCGACGAGAAGGTGGCGAGGTGCGATCAGGGAAAGCAGAAAATGCTGATCAAAGGGGAGCTCGTTCTCCTTATCCGCATAGCGCAGGTAACGAGGGCAGAACCAAAAGGGGAAGCGCTCCGTGATCTGGCGAATGCTTTCGCCCTCCTTGCCGCGCGAGATCGCCGCACCTGTGCAACCGGAATCGTTGGAGATCACGTAGCGGAAGCGCTCGTCCAACGCGCCGCAGAAAAGCGCCGTCTTGCCGAGTCGGGAATGCCCGATCACGGCAACCTGATCGGCATCTACGTTGTCGCAAAGCGGGATATAGTCCATCACGCGCATGGCCGCCCATGCCCACATAGCGATCTTTCCGGGCGCGGAAAGCGAGCGGCGGCTCTTGCAAAGATACTTGGCCATGCCAAAGCGGAAATCCGCGCTGTCCTTTGCCACGTCCTGATATTTGATGATAAAAAGTCCGTAGCCGCGCCCAACGATCTCCTCCAGGGGCAGATATTTATGCACGATATCCGTGCCAAAGTTTATGCAAACGAAAACGGGATGCTTTCCATCCTTCTTCGGCATGATCTGTGTGACGGGGAAGGTTGCATCCGCGCCGTCGATCTCGCAGTGGAAGGCGAGCCTTTTGCAAACGGCAAAGCCTGCAAGAAAGCGTGGGTCCTCCTCCCCCTCCGTCACCACCTTTAGGTGCGTTGGCTTCGGCGGCAAAACGCCGTAAACCTCCTTTTGGAGAATATCCTTTAATTCCTCTCGCCTTTTTTCAAAATCTTCCTGTGTCTTTACGGGCTTTCCGTTTTTAAAGGTGAGAAGCGAGGGGAGCGCGAGCGCATCAATTGCAGATTTTACCATAGTAGCCTCCAAAATATATACTTTTATGATCTTATATCGAAAAAGGACCGAAGATCGCCACCATAGCGGCGAGCAGGATCGGGATTGTAAGTATACAGAGCGTGTGCGAGATCAGCGTCATGCCTGCGCCGGGCTCGGGATCGCCGCCAAAGGATTCGGGGAAGACCACGGTGTTCAGCCCCAAGGGCGCGGCAAGCGCGAAGAATGCGAGGAAAAGCACGGAATTGTCGATCGGTGTGCCGAGGATCAGCCCGAGAAGCGTTTTTGCGCCGAAAAGCGCGGAAATGATCACGGTGGGGATCACGGTCAGTCGCAAAAGGCTTGCGGCGTACACCTTTTTGTTTTTCAGCATTTTCTTCATATCGAAGCGCGCCACGGTGAAGCCCGCGAGCAGCATTGCCACAGGGCCCATGCAGGAGCGCAGAGAATCCAAGGTGGAAACGATTGGTGCGGGAAGGATCGCGCCAAGCCCTGTGAGTCCTGCGAAAATACCGAGCAGAAGCGCCACGGTCGGTGCGTTCATCAGCGCTTTCAGAGTGCTTTTTTTGCCGTCGCCGTCGCGCTTGGGAACGAGCACGCTGATACCCCATGTATAGATCGTGATGGTGATGGGCAGGCAGAAAAGCTTGTAGTAGGAGAGTGCCACCTCGCCGAACAGGGCAAGCACCAAGGGATCGCCGACGTAGCCGGAGTTGGCGAAGGCCAGCGCGTACATATAAACGCCGCGCTCCGCCGATTTCGTTTTCACGAAAAATCTTGAGATGGTGATCGAGATCGTGAGCGCGATCGCCACGAGAATGCAGGAGATCGCGATATTGACGGCGTGCGTGCCGATGCGTGCCACGGTGCAGTTGCGCGCCATGGTGATAAAGCTCAAGGCAGGACAGAAGATCCAGGTCTCCATTTTTGCCATTACCTTCGTGGAGTTGTCGGGCAGGATTTTCGTCTTGCACGCGATAAAGCCGATCGCCATGCAGAGAAACAGCGTCAGCATGGGATTCAAGGTTGCTAAAAACGTGGTAAGCATATAGGCTCCTAAAAATTTATAATACAAACAGTATTGTATCACGCCGCGCGATTTTTGTCAATTGTAGATGCTAAAATAATATAAAATAACAAAAGTGCCACCTTCGTCAGGCGGCACTTTTGTTGTTATGCAAAGCTGTAATCGGGCTTCACCTTTTCTCCCGTCAGCGTGGACTCTACGATCGCACAGCAGGCGGCCACGGTCTTTGCGCCCTCAATGCCGTCGGTTTCGGGATCGGTGTCGGTCAGAATGCAGTTAACGAAATTCTTCATTTCGTCGTGAATGTTATGCTTCACGGCGCGCACGGGGATCTTGATCTCCAGGGATTGGTTTTCGATCGAGGGAGTGAACGCCTCGCTTCCCGCAATCTCGGATTTGAAGAGCGAAAGATCCGCGGAGGTATTGTCCACGATGATCGTGCCCTTCGATCCGTAAATACAGGTGCGCATCGTATATCTGCGCTTGCAGCCGATGGAGGTGAACATCTTTCCGATCACCTCGTTCGGGAACTTCATAACGGCGATCACGCAGTCATCCGTCGGGCAAGCGGCAAGCATCTTCTTATTCGCGTATGCAAAGACCTCCGTCGGATCGCCCACGATCCAGCGCATCAGGTCCATGGCGTGGCATGCGCCGCCGGTCACGGGATGGCGGGGGCTCTTGGGATCAAAGCGCCAGTTCGGGCCCACCTTCTTTGCATAGTCGTGCGCATACTCGGATTCCATAAAGAAGATCTCGCCGATCTCTCCGCGGTCGATCAGCTCCTTTGCGAGCAAAAAGCTGGGTGCGAGGCGGCAGATCTGGCCGACCATCAGCTTCTTTCCATACTGCTTGGAGGCCTCCACCATGGCCTTGCAGTCCTCCACGGTCAGAGCTAGGGGCTTTTCGCAGAGCACGTGCTTGCCTGCCGCTAAAGCGGCAATGGCGATCTCTCTGTGCACCTGGTCGGGCGTTGCGATGGTCACTGCATCGAGATCCTCTCTTTTAAGGAGCTCCTTATAGTCAAGGTAGTAGGGAACGCCGTGCTCCTCTGCCACCATTTTTGCCATAGCCTCATCGATATCGCAAACGGCGATGAGCTCTGCGTTTTCGTTGCCCTTGACGCCGACAACGTGGGATTTTCTTCCGAAGGTTTTGAGGCCGATCACGGCCATTCTGACTTTTTTCATAGATAAATTCCTCTCTCAAATAATTTTTTTCAAAATGCGAATGATCTCTCTTCCGTATTCGGGGGTGCAAACGGCGCTTTCCTCGCCGCGAAGAAGCTTGATAAATTCCTCGAGCTGCGCAGGGATCAGCTCGCGACTGCCGCCGTGGTTTTTGAATTCTCCGTCCTCGTAAAGGAAAAGATCGGGGCCCACCATTTTGGCAATGCCGTCCGTGAAGTAGTAAACGCTCTCGTGCGCATGCGGAACGTGCGTGCCGCAAAGCGTCACCGTCGCGCTCACGCCGCCCGTGAGCCGCATAAGAAAATGTGCCGCGGTCTCCACGTCGTGATCGGAAACGGGGTTGGCTGTCACGCCGTGGATCTCTTCCACCTTGAGTCCGGTGGTGTAGAGAATACGGTCGATGCTGTGCGCGCCAAGGTTCATCGCAATACCGCCGCCTGCCGTTTTCTTGCTTAAAAACCAATCGGGGCGCCCGGGCACGTAGTCCTTGCATCGGGTTTCGTGGATCATCACGAGATCGCCGAAACGCTTCTCGGCAATGATCTTTTTCATCTCCTCGGCCGCCGTATAATATTTCTGCACGTGTCCGATGGCGAGATGCGTGCCCGTCCGCTTCGCGGCGGCGATCATCTCGTCGCATTCCTCAAGGGTGCAGGCCATCGGCTTTTCGCAAAGCACGCTGATGCCCTTTTCAAGGAAATAAACGCTCGCCTCGCAGTGCAGAAAATGCGGGAGATTGAGGATCACGGCGTCGATCTGTGTGCGGTCAAAATCCTTATAATCCGTGAAGGCCTTCGCGCCGTGCTCTGCGGCCATTTTATCGGCTCTTTCCTTGTTGATATCCGCCACGCAAACGAGCGTACAGTCGGGATTTCGTTTGATCGCATCGGCGTGGCTTCCCGCGATGCCGCCCGCGCCGACCATTCCAATTCGTATCATGCGTATCTCCTTAATCATCGTATTCGATATAGGTCACGATATCCGAGTGCCATCCGCCGGTATGACCTACGTACCGTCCCTCATGCCAATACACGGGCATATTGTCCTGCGCGTGGATCGGAACGGTGGGGCGCCAAGCCTTGATCTCCTTTTCGCCCGGGATTCTGCGAAGCACCTGCTCGAGTCGGTAGGTTCTGCCGTAGTCTGTGGACTGATAGCTTTCCACCACGCGATCCTTGCCGTCAAAGCGCGCGATATACACGCGATTGGTATCGGTCGTAATGCATTCGCGCCAGCCGAGCGCCGCATCGGCCGCGCCGTAATAGAACGCCATGCCGCCAAGATAGGTGGCAGAGCCGTCGGGAATATTTTTACCGAGAAATTCGCCTGCCGAGCAGATCTTCTCGGAGATCTCCCATTTTCCTTCGCGGAAGGTCGCGGCGTAATAAGCCGCCTTTTCGGGAGAGGGCGCATCCTTGTTGTCCGCAACGAAGGGAGCAAAGCCGATGCGAAGCGGCATCGTGGCCGAAACCTCCAAAAGTCTTACGGTCGTACCCTCGGGAGAAGAGTATACGGTGTCGAGCTTCTCAATATCGATCAGGCCGTCGCCCTTGAAAAGGTTAAATTCGGTGCGCTCGCCTGCCGTGGTCAGAAGATATCCCTCGCCGTCGAAAATACCGCTGCGGATCGTGTGATCGTCCGAGGAGGTGGGATGGCCGTAGAAGGCGAAGAACCATTGCTCCGTCGGCGGATGCGGGCGGCGGATCACGTTCAGCTTGCGAACGTTCATGTAGAAAAGTCTTCCGTTCGGGGAGTGGATGAATTTTCTCGGCGTGCTGAAGGTCTTTCCCTCATCCTCGGAATAGCGGAATTCCCAGGACGAGCCGTTCACGCGGGTGAAAAGCCAGATCTGCCCAAGGCTCGTATTTTCAAAAACCTGCGCGTAGGTCACCTTGCCCTCGTAGGGAAGCGTGATCTCCTCACCGAAGGAATAAATATCGTAAGGGCGCTCGGTGATGCGGTATTTTATATAGCCGTTGTCGCCGTGTCCCGTATACATAACGAGGATGCGGCCGCTTTTCAGAACGCAAACGGAGGGGGCGTTGTGCTCGTCCGCATAATTTTGGTTCAGCGTGCAAAGGCGCACGTCATGGCTCAAGGCACGCGAGCATTTTGCATCCAGCTCCTTCACGTGGATCTCGCCCATATCGGTATAATAGGCAATGTACGTCTTTCCGTTTGCGGCAACGATCGCCTTCTCGTTGATCCACCAGTCGGTATTGGCGCGCTTGATCTTTTTTAACTGTGCTCTTTCAAAATCGATCATTTTTTCACCCCTGTAAATTTTTTCTATATCCATTGTACCGCAAAGCGATCGTAAAAACTATATAGAAGATTTCGAGAAAAAGAATTTTTGTTTCATTTTATATAATACGGTTGAAATTTTTTTATTTTTGTGATACAATTGAATGTAGAAGAAAAACGAAAGCCTTGTGAGGTGCGGTATGGCGTTGCATGCGTATGCGGTGCTTGGCAGTTCCGAAGATCCGCGCATTCTTTTTTACCATGAAATCGTGAATCCCAAGACCGGGGGGCGCGATCAAGCGGATTTCAAGGATCTGCACACGCAGGAGTATTACGAGTTTAATTTTTTCATCGCGGGAAAGCGAAGCATTAAGGTCGGAACCGAAATATACGATTTCAAGGCGGGAGACGTGCTTTTGGCATCCCCCGAGGAGGCGCACGGCGGCAGTCTTACGCACGGTGTGCTTGACCGCTACCGTCTGCATATCTTCCCGAAGGCTTTGGAGAGCTTTCCCGAGGGGCATGGGTTGCAAGGTATCTTCGGGCGCAAAAAATATACGTCGAATCGTCTCACGCTGAACGAAGAGCAGCAGAAAACCGTTTATCATTACCTATCGGATATCGATAACAGCATAAAGCTCGGTCATCCGAGCACGAAAAATATCATCGCATACGCGGACATATTAAAGCTGCTCGCTTATCTTTGCAATCTGATCGAGCAGAGGGAAACGGTTGCTTTGCCGAAGAATAAAATGCTTCTCGATATTCTTTCCTTTATCGAATCCTCCTATGACAGCGTCACGGTGGGAGAGATCGAGGCGCAGTTCAATCTCGGGCATGCAACGCTCTGGCGGCTGTTTTCGCGCGAGCTTGCCACCTCGCCCTCGGCCTATATTCTGGATATTCGATTGAAAAAAGCGAACATGATGCTTTCGCAGGGCTTCGACGTGCAAACGGTTTCGGATGAATGCGGCTTTTGCGATTGCTCGTACTTTATAAAAAAATTTAAGAAAAAATACGGCCAAACGCCGTACCGCTTAAAAGCGGAAAAGGAGAGTTTAGTATGATTCGTATTGCATTTGCGGGCTTCCGCCATTCGCATATTCTCGCGCTGTACGAGGCGGCAAAGAAAAGCCCCCTCGTTGAGATCGTTGGTGCATTCGAGGAGGACGCGGAGACCAAGGAGAAAATGGAGAGGGAAGCGGGCGTAGTGTTTACCTACGCAAGCTACGATGCGCTTCTTAGCGACTCGCGTGTGGATGCGGTTGCGATCGGAGATTATTATTCCATCCGCGGCGCGCGCGTGATCGGTGCGCTTTCTGCAGGCAAGCACGTGATTGCGGATAAGCCGCTCTGCACCACAGAGAGGGAGGCCGAGGAGATCGCCGCCCTTGCGAAAAAGACGGGGCTTTGCGTATATCTTATGCTGGATCTCCGTTTCGATCCCCGCTTTGTCACCGTGAAGCGCCTGATCTCGGAGGGCGCGTTCGGTAAGGTAACGCAGATCCGCTTCGGCGGTCAGCATCCGCTCCTTCGAAGCGAGCGTCCCGCCTGGTATTTTGAAGAGGGAAAGCACGGCGGCACGATCAACGATATTGCCATCCACGGAATCGACGTGATCCGCTATATGTGCGGTCTTTTGCCGAAGCGGGTGTGCAGCGCAAGGTGCTGGAATGCCTTTGCCGAGGACGTGCCGCATTTTCTTGATTCAGCCATGTTTCATTGCGAAATGGAGGGCGGAGCGGGCCTTATGGCGGACGTTTCCTACGCTTCGCCGAACGGCATGCGATATTCCTTCCCGTACTATTGGGAGTTTGAGATCTTTGGTCTTGGCGGCGTGATCCGCTTCGGCAGAAATCTTCCCTCGATCGAGCTTTACCGTAAGGAAAGCGACCGTGCGGAAAGGATCGAGCCGATCCCCGTGGAAAAAACGATGATCGAGGATTTTGTTGACTGCGTGAGCGGCAAAAAGGATACTATTATCACCACGGCGGACGTTCTCGCGGCCACCGAGTGGACGCTGAAAATTCAAAAAGCATCCGAGATATAAGAAAAAGAGGGTAGCTCAAGTTCAAAAAAACTTGAGCTACCCTCAAATGCGCCATCCCCTTTTTCATCTGACGATCGGCGTGATTACGGGCTTTCCCTCGCGGTCGAGCAAGGGAGTCATTCCGCCGGCGTAGCCGCTCTGGTGGAAAACGTAGTTCACGCCGGTCTCCTTATCCACCCAGATCTCCGTCACGTTCAGCGCACCTTGGGTATATACCTTTTCAAAGCGTTCGTTCTTTGCCATTTCGTATCTCGCTTTCTTTTTCGATTATTTTTTCTCCACGGTCAGCCACGCGTGTCTGACGTTCGTGCACTTCGTGATATAGCTGTGCGAATATTGAAGGAGCAACCGCTCGTTTCCGTCCTTATCCTTCAAAAGAAGGTTGTTCGAATAAAAGCAGGTGCCAAAGTCCGTGTGATCGATAAACGTACCCTCGTCCCAGGTATAGCCGTCAAGCGAGGTATAAAGCGCGAGCTTGTTGCGGTTGATCTCCTCGCCTCTGCAATGCAGAATGAAAACGTCGTCGATGAGCGCCGTCTGAATGTTGCGGCTTCCCTTGGCAAGATGGCACGTGCCCTTGTTCTCCCAGGTTCTTCCGTAATCTGCGCTCACCAGATGGTCGGGATCGTGCTCCTCGTTTACGTTATAGGTATAAAGATGCAGGTTCTCGTTTTTGTCAAAAATGATGCTCGCATAGGATCTTCCCATGCTGTCCGTCGGGATCACGGCGATCTCATTAAAGCTTTCGCCCTGATCGGCGCTCTTATAAAGGCGGTAAACGTGCTCCGGCTTATTGCCAACGAAGTTAATGGTCGCATCGTTGCAGAACTGGATTACGTAGATCTCGCCCTTGTGATACACGGCATCGTAAATTCTTCCGCATTCGGGGAAGAGCGCCTTTCCGTCGCTCCAGGTCTTTCCTCCGTCCTCGCTGATACAAACCAAGGGCGGATCAAACCAGGGCTCGCAAAGCGCATGCGCATCGTTCAGAAGGCAGAACGCCACGATGCGGCCGTTTTCTGTTGCAACGATCTTTTCCACCGAAACGGTGTGAATGCCATCATAAAGCATTTTCTTGGAAAGAGGGAAATCGTGCGGCTCGGAGAAGGTCTCGCCGCCGTCCTCGGAAATGCGGTATTCCGTCCAGCCGAACGTGCCGTGCCCGTCGTAGATCGCCGCACTGCAGTTGCCGTTAAAGGCGATCACCTTGCCGGGCGCAAATTCCGCCATCGCGTGCGACATATGTCCGCTTCTTTTTCTGCTCTCGTTATCTACGTGCAACACGGGCGAGGTGATATGCACCGTGTAAGCTTCTCTTTCAATCGTGTGTCCCATCATCGTTTTTCCTCTTTTCGTTTTGCGCCTCTTGGCGCTTCTATATTTCTATTATACCTGCAGAAATCATAATTTTCAAGTGCAAAATATGCAATCGGTATAGTAATTCGTGCAGTGTTATTTTCTTGCAACGAAGATTGGCTGATAAAATCCCGTTTCCTCGGGGAAGAGCCAAAGCACCTCACGGCATCCGCAGGCAAGAAAATGCTCCGTCAGCTCCTTTCGCCGCGTAGCTCTGTATTCGCATTCAAATTTGTGCGCCGTGAGATCGCCCTCGTCGTCGATGATATACTGTGTCAGTCGGTAATTGTCGCCGTTCCAATCCCGGGTTTGGAAGGATACGCGCTTTCCGTTTTCCGTTTCATGAATATAGGGCGGAGAATAGGGCGGCTTGTCCCGAATGATATGCACCCCAAAAGTTAGACACTTTTGGAGGTGCATATTTTTTATGGCAAAGAAGGGTCAAATTCAAAAAAGGTACTCGACGGAATTCAAAATAGGTGTTATAATGGATATGCGAGAACAACGTTTGGGATATCGA
>JAZQTA010000141.1:0-33838 GCA_045630385.1 Eubacteriales bacterium
CTGTTCGTCAGGCTACGATTTCGCTATCCCTTCTTCTCGCCTACACCTCACGGTGTAAACCTTGGGAGTCGCTTTCGGGTTGGTCGGTAACTACCTCCCAGCGGACTTTCACCGCAGAGCATTGATATGCCCGTCATACTAAAAAGCACGGCAAGCCAAAAAATGCTTGCCGTGCTTCTCTTTTTGCGGCCGAGGAAAATCCTCGGCCGCTGTTTTTTCTTTGATCCTCACAGATCGGAATCAAAATTGCTGAACGAAATAAACGGATACAACACTCTCGCCGGAGTTACTTGCGGCGTTGAAAGGTCTGACTCTCAAAACGTAGGTCTCGCCGGCTTCCAGATGATAGGAAATATAGAACTGATTGCCGCGACCGTCGTCATTATAAGCAACCTCTACCAACTTACCGTCAACCACTCTGTAAAGATAGCCGTAGCTGTCAAAGCCGCAGGCGGAGGTGAACATCCACACGCCGCTCTCGGTGGGCGCGATCGTGAAATCCTTTTCCTCGTAGCCGTTCATAACGATCGCTGCGCTCGTGCTTTCGGTGATCGGCTCGCCGTCATATTCACCGCCGGTGAAGGTAACCGCATAGTCGAAGCTTCCGTCCGCGCCAACGGGAACGAAGGAAACTCTGACGTCGTACTCATCCGCCGAGTATCCAAGAGCCTCTGCCGCCGCGAGCACAGCCGCCTTGCTGAAGGCAAGCGCACGCGCATTTTCAAGCTCAAGCACCTCAACCTCGAAGAGAACGACCTCGTCATTTCCGTCCTCCATCGGCGTGCGAAGGATCAGGCTGACGTAATAGGTGAACTGCACCTGATTGCGTGCCCAGTAGCCCGCAACGTAGTATTCGCCGTTTCCGAGAAGCGCCGTCATATCCTCCATAACGATATCGCCGCTTGCGCCGTTTACGTTTTCAATGCCGCAACGCGTGCAAACGTAGAAGCTGTCAAAGATTCTATCCCAGCTATGATCGTAAGGACTATGTCGGTTGTTTTCGGAAATAACCGTGGGGCAGTATTGGCAAACGACGTCATAGAAGCCGTCCTGCGTGCAGGTCGGGTTCTTCGTCCAATCCCATCTTGTGCTGTGGAATCCCTCGGACGTGGTGGTATCCGCGCCGGAATTATCCGTATAATGCACGATTCTCTCGCAGGTTCCTTCGAAGTTATACGTATATTCATACTTACGCCAAGAGCCGTCGGTATATTTGGTATGCGAGAAGGTCGTCAGCTGTCCGCGCTGGGGATGATACATATACTCGGTGTGATTCAGCGCCTCTCTGCCGTTCGCATATACGGTTCTGGAGTAGCTCTTCAGAGTTCTGCCGGAATCATCGTAGGTGGTAATCGTATGCGAGATCTTGGTTGCGCCGTTATCAAGCTTATTCTCGGCATAACGCTCGTACTCGGTGCGGCGGCCGTTTTCGTTATAAACGGCCTTATCAAACGCATAGCTTCCGCAAAGCGGACAATCATAGCGAGTACCCGAAATCTTGGTGCTTCCATCCTCGTACGTCTCGGAAAGATCGGTTACGGTATAAGGATGGTAAAGCTTGCTCGATCCGGTCTTGAAGGTGATCTCGTATGCATAGGTATCGGTCTCTGCATCGTAGCCAAGCTGCCACGTCTGATACTCATATGCCATGCATTCCTTCGCATCGGGCAGCCAGTAGGTCGCGTATCTCACGGTGTAGCCGCACTGCTCGGGATCGGTCACGGCACAGGTATGGCGCTGTGCGGAATAACCGAAGTAACGAGAGTAGGAATCCCATGCGCCCGCAATGGGATTATATCCGGACAAAGCACCCTCGATCCAAAAATCGGTTCCGTAAGACGCGCCGATCTCGCAAGTCGTATCAAACATCATTTCATGATATCTGCCGCAAACGCAGGCTCTCTCCACGAGATCACCGTGGCAAAGTGCCGCGCCGTACGCCTCATCCTGAAGATCGTATCTTGCGATCTCAAATCTTTCATGGCCGTAGGTATTGGAGGTATACGATTCGGAACAATCCGCGCAGGTATAAGTCAAGATCACGCCGCCGGAGCAGTCGGTAGCACCCTCCCTCAGAACGGCATTCGTTATCTTATAGTCGTGCGAATCAACCGTGTTGGTATACTCCCAAGCCGCCACAAGCGAAGCACCCACGTTCACGCTCAGCGTAACATAGGTAGTCTGCGTGCAGGTGGAGCGATCCTTTACGATGTAGTAATCCTCCTGATATCTGAGGTTGCAGCTATCGCATCTGTATGCGTTTACCTCATGACGGATATCATCCTCATCGTAATAGGTATTATAGGTATAAATGCCCGCACAGCTGTTATGCATAGAAACGTTGGTTCTGTATCCGCAAGCGCATGCATGCATCTCAACGTAAGAGAAGATATTGCAAGCACCGTAATCGAAGAGCCACTCGCGTGCCACGCGCTCTACGGAATGAGAATCGGTTTCAGACTCATAGGTATAATCACAGTTCTTGCAAGCCGCGTAAACGGTTACGCCGTTTTCGCAATTTTCACCGTCCTTGAAGGTGTAGGTGTATTCCATATCGTGATCCTCATAGGAGTTATGAGGATAACGGGAGTTCTTGCAGGAAAGCACCTTCTCTCCGTTAAAGGTTACGCTGAAATCGCGATACATATAGCGATAGCAATTCAGATTCTTCGCATACTGAAGCTCCTCGAACACCAGGCCGCACTCGGAGCAGGTATTCGTATACTTGATATACTCGCCCTCCGCAGTTGCAACGCGCTCAACCTCGGATATGATCACGCAATTTCCAAGGCTGTAGTTCAAGCTCGTCTCATGGCCGCAAGCACAAGAATAAAGGTAGAAGTAAGTGCCCTCACAGCCGCCAAGCTCGGAGATATCCACGTGATCCTTCACAAAGGTCTGGTGATAATATACGTGCTCGTCATAGCTGTAATCGCAAAGCGTGCATTCGTAATACAGAGTGACACCGCTCGCACAGTTTTCATCCTCCGAATCAAACGTGTAGCTCGGAGCATTGTAGGTGTGCTCATCCCAGGTGCTGTAAACGTCCTTCACGCCGGAAATGAGCTCCGTCTCGCCAATCGAGACCGCATACTCTCTGTAGGAAATGCGGTGGCATCCGTCGGCAACCGTATAGGAATCGCGCATGATGGTCAGTCCGCAGGCAGAGCAGGTACGAGTATAAATCTCATGCGAAATGCCGTTTTCATCGGTTTCATAGCTATGAGAGCCGGACATACCGCAAGCGTAGTTCTCGCTGACGTACGTATCATATCCGCAGGGGCAGGAAGAAACAATGATATAACCGCTCGCGCCGCAAGCACCGTAGTCGGAGAGATAGTATCTTGCGATCTCATTACGGCTATGATGGCGGTACTCATAGGAGTTTTCGTAATCACAGGTTTCACAGCTTACGTGAACCTGTACGCCGTTTTCGCAGTTTCTTTCCTCGGTACTAAAGGTGTACTCGTAACGATAATTGTGCACGATCGTGCGGTTCGACGCAATACCGGTGTAAGCCAGGCTCTCTTCCCCGATCACAAAGCTGTAGTCAGAGTAGGTCACGCGCTCACAGCCCTCGGATACGGAATAAGACTCCGTGCGGTAAACGAGGCCGCAGGTTTCACAGGTATAAACCCGGATCTCTATCGTTCTTCCGTTCGCATCCTTTTCGTAAACACAATTACTTGTAAACGAGCAGCCAAAATACGTCTGAACGCTGCTTGCATGGCCGCAGGCACAAGCGTAAAGCTCAACGTAAGAGCCCTCGCAAGCACCCTTTGCCGCAAGATCTACGGTTTGCTGAAGGAATGTCGAATGATAGGTCTCGTAAGAATCGTAAGAATAGCCACAGTCCTTACAAGTGTAATGCAGCGTTACACCGCTCTCACAGTTCTGTTCCTCGGTATTGAACGTATAGGTGGGATTGCCATAGGTATGCGACTGATATCTGTTCTGAACAATAACAAGATTCTCGGCGATCACGGTCTCACCCATGGTAACGGTATATACCTCGCGGGTGATACGGTCACAGCCCTCGGCCGCCGTATAACGGTCACTCACGATCGTCAGGCCGCACTTTTGGCAAACGCTCGTCTGAATACGGTGGCTGATACCGTTTGCATCGGTCTCATTTTTAGTCGTCGTAGAGAAGGAGCAATCGTAGAGATATCTGCTGAAGGAGGAATTGTAGCCGCAAGCGCAGGAGGAATACGTGAAGTATCTGTCCATGCCGCAAGCGCCGAAGTCGCTCGTGTAATACTTGTGCGCATCCATTACATGGGAGGTACGCTCGGAGGTTGCGGTGTAGTCACAATTTTTGCACGTGGTCGTTACGGTCACGCCGCTTTCGCAGTTCTTATCGCCTGCAAACGCATAAGAATAAACGTAATCGTGTCCGCTCGTGTTGCGGCTATACTCCGCTCTCTTGCAAGAGAAGATCTCTTCCTCACCGAAGGCAACGGTCACGTCGCGGTACTGGATTCTCACGCAATTCTCGGCGGTTACGATATAGGAATCCACCGTCCAGCAAAGCGCGCAGCTCTTGCAGCTGTAGACGTTCTTATAATGGTAAATGCCATCCTCACCAAGAACGATCTCGCTTGCAAGGCTGTAACTGCATCCGATGTTATAATTTACGTTGCAAACCTCGCCGCAAAGGCATTCGTAGTAGTCCAAGTAGCCGCCGCAAGCGCCCTCGCAAAGCTCGGCAAATTTAAAGCTTTCCTTCAAAGAGGTGGTATGCGTGTTGCTCTCGCTCATGCCGCGCAGATCACCGCAATCCTTACAGAGTCTGCAGGTGATCACACCGTCCTCACAAGAGGTCGCGCCCTCGGCAAGCATGGTTACGTTGATAACGTTGCCGTGATTGCAAGAGCCAACGGAATACGTGCCCGCTACAAATATATAAGGAATCGTTCCGCTGTTCGACTGGTTGTAGAAGCGGATGCGGTAAACGTAGGTCTCGCCCGCCGTCAAAGTCTGAGCAAGCAGGAACTGGCCGCTTCCGGCACCGTCATCGTTATAGGCGATCTGCACAAGCTCTTCGTTCTGCAGCTTATACAGAGTTACGTAAGAGTCGCCGGATGCCGCGCCGATGATCGTATATACGCCGGTCTCTTCAGGCGTGAATACAACATCGTAATAGTACTTGCCGTCATGATTTTCAAGCGTTACGCTGTATCTTGCGGAGGTCTTTTCGGTTCCGCACTTATCACAGATCGCAACAACGACCGTCTGTCCGCCGACAACCGAAACGGTTGCCTTCGTGAAATCGTGTGCGGGCGTATGCTTTTCCGTTTCGCAGGTAAAGATCGTAACGCCGCCCTTCGAACCCGAGAGAATACGGCGCTCGATACGCTCACAGCCCTCAACGGAGATTTCGGTCACGTCCGTGAAGGTGAAGCCGCAGACAGTACAGGTATGGATCGTCGTCTGAACGGTAGTACCGTCCTCCAAGGTCTCGGCATTCGAGGTGGAGGTCATCGAGCAGCTCGCGTTGTATCTTCTGTAAGAAACGTTATAGCCGCAAGCACAAGCACTAATGCTATAATAGTCATCGAGATTGCAAACGCCGTAATCGCTGAGGTAATAGCGTGCGATCTCAAACGTGTTGTGAGAGGTGTATCGGTTGGATCTCGTGTAATCGCAATGTGCACAGCTGATATTTACGGTCAC
This sequence comes from Eubacteriales bacterium, assembly GCA_045630385.1. Lineage (GTDB taxonomy): Bacteria > Bacillota > Clostridia > Oscillospirales > CAG-272 > UBA1740. The sequence goes on from JAZQTA010000141.1 coordinate 5,677, forward strand.
GCCGTCGGTGCAGCTTGCGCCGCCGTTATCGAATACGTAATCGAAAATATAGGAGTGCAGGCTCTCGCTCGAAATAGCCAGCCCGTCAAAGACAAACGTCTGATCCCCGATGCTGATCGTCAAATCCTGACAGATAACGCGGCGGCAATCGCCAATCACGTTATAGGTCTCGATCACAGCACTCATTCCGCAAGAGCTGCAGACGTAGTTTTCTCTTCTGCGCGTCTTGCCGTCCGCACCAACATAGGTCTCAGAGGAATGCTCGTAGCTGCATCCGAACCAGAAGCTTGCGCTCTTCGTTTCGCCGCAAGCGCAAGCGGAGATGCTGATCGAGCCGCCGCAAAGGCCGTAATCGGAAAGAGAAATATACTTCTCCGTGGTTTGATGCGTGTTATAGAAAAAGAATGCAGAATCATTCCAGGGAGAGATCATTCCGCAACGCTCGCACAGACAGATCCGCAGAGCGCCGTCCTCGCAGGATTCGGAGGTATCAAGAAGAACACTGCTATAGATCTGCGCATGCTGGCAAGCAAGCGTATTATTTACGGTAGGCAGGATCATATAGCGAATGGATTCGCTGTAATTCATACGAAGCACGTAGGTCGTTCCCTCGTTGCCCCAAACAGAAGTGGAATATCCTCTGAAGTAGGTGTAATACGAAAGCGATCCATCCTCATTCACCGTGTAAATCGTTCCGCTCAAGTAAGAATCAAAGCTTACTCGGTAATCCCCACCTTGCTCGATGGTGAAGGTAATGTCACAAACGGTGGAGCCGTCCTCAAGAACCTCGGGCATCGCAACGGATACGCGATCCGTCTTGATCTCGCCGCAGCTCTCGCAGGTATAAACGAACGAAGTAAACAGACCGCTCTCGTCGATCGTGGCAGAGTTCACTGCAAACTTATGGTTTTCATAGATCGCAGTTGTGCTCAGCTCATAAAGCGTCTGCTCGCCAAGCATAATGACGTAGGATCTGTCAAGGAAGCTCTTACAGCCCTCATAGCGGTATTCAGAGCTTTCACGGAAGCGCAGCGCGCATTCCTCACAGTAATAAGCCTCGCCGTCATGGTTCATATAAGGGAAGTTGCAGCCGATCTCCTGACCGCAGGGGCAGGAGTTCACGTAAAACTTACCGTCTCTGTGGTTGAAGCAAAGGCCTTCCACGCCCTCGGTAGAGAATACGGTGAACTGCATATGAGAGAAATACTCGTTTTCCTCATAATAGTCGCAATCCGCACAGGTACGAATCGCCTTGAAGCCGTCGTTGCAGCTTTCGCCGTACATCTCAAAGTTGTTCTGATATATGTGTCTTTCGGTCTGATAATACGAATCGCGAGTGAAGATCACCTCACCGTCCGCGGTAGCGTAAACATAGCGGTTCACGCCGTAAACGCGGCAGTGCTCATCCTTCTCGCCGGGGATATCGGCTACGGTCTTCGTCATACCGCAGGAAACACAGCGATATACCGTCACGCCGTTTTCGGCGGAAGCCGTTTCCCATCTGCAGCTGTTATCGTATACGTACGTATCCACGTCTCTGCCGCAAATGGTGCAGACGTACTTACGGCCATAGCCGCCGCAAGCGCCGTAATCGGAGAAGGAAACGTAGATCTGACCATCGGTGGAGTGTCCCCACGATTCGTAAAAATAGGAATCACCGCAATCCGCGCAGGTATGGACCACGCGATAGCCGTTATCGCAGGATGCGCCGTTCAGCACGTAAGAGATTTCGTAGGAATGCTCAACTCTTTCCTCGATCCGATACTCGAAACGGAATACCTCCTCGCCATCCTTCTCGTAAAGGTTGACGCACATAACGTACTGTCTGCAAGATGCATCCTTTTCGGAGAGATAGGTGTAGTTGAATTTGCGTACGCCGCAATTTGCACAGCAATAGATCTCGCGATCGGCCTCATCACGGCCCTCGTACATCCAGTTGCACACATAATCCTGAACGTGAGATCCGATGAAAGCGCCGCAATCCACGCAGTACTCCGTATATACGTAGCCGCCGCAAAGACCGAACTCTTCAAAGTAGACGTATTCGCCCTCTCCGGTGTGGCCGTAGCTCTCCCGGAGGGAGAAGAATTCGCCGCAAGCCGTGCAGAATTCGTAGATCATCTTGCCCGCGCCGCACTTATCCGCCTCATCGTTGTAAACAACGTGCGTGTCGCGCGTGTCCTCATGGTAGCAACCGCCCTCCTCGGTGTCGAAGGTTGCCTGCAGAGTATAAACGATCGTGCCGTTCTGATTTGCAGACAGGAAGCGGATGCGGTAAACGTAGCTCTTGCCCGCTTCAAGATCATACTCCAGACGGAAGTTGTTCTGCTCTCTTCCGTCATCGTTTTCGCAAAGGTATACAAGCGCACCGTCAACAAGCTCGTAAAGCGTTACGTGCGTATCACCCATGGTATAGCTCATGATAACGTAGGTTCCGTTTGCCTCGGGCGTTACCGCAAGATCGTAGTAATACCAGCCGGTCTCCTCGTTATATACGAGCTCGGCAACTTGGAATACCGTCTCGTTCTCCGCGCCGCAGCCGGAGCATGCAAACGTAATCACGGGCAAACCGTTTTCATCAGCCGCAACGCCGGCAAATGCATACGCATGGCGAATATAGGACTCTTCGGTCGTGAAGTAGTAAAGCGTCTCTTCGCCGTACATCACGCTGACCGTGCAAGTCTCATGAATGGTACAGCCGTCATTGAGCGCCTGCTGAAGATTGTAAACCTTCAAATCACAGTTCGGGCAGTAGTACACGCCGGCTACGTCGGAGATAAAGCTATCCTCGTCAAAGTAGATCGAGCGATTTTCACCGCAGGCACAGCCGCTCACGCGTACGTTGTGGTGCAAGCAGCCCTCGCTGCTGCTCTGAGCGTAGAGATCCCATTGGCCGTGGCCGGAGCCTTCGGTGGACGTTTCCACACCGCAGTTCACGCAGGTACCGATGCCCATGTAGCCATCCTCGCAGGTCTCGCCATGCAGCGTGAAGCTCCATTCCCACTTATGCGCACTCATATAAGACGTGGTTTCATAGCGGTAGATCTCTTCGTTGTTCACATAGTAAACAATGGTAGTGATCTGTCGATAGGAGCAAGGAGAATCCCCCACCGCTTTGTAGTTGCTCACATGCTTTTCAGCACCGCAGCGACGGCACTTATATATGTTCTGTACGTCACCGTTGCCACTGATGTGCATCCAATTACAGCCGTAGTCTTCCACTCTGGAGTTCATGTTCTCATCGCAGATGAGACAGTACTCACGCACAATGAAACCGTCGCAAAGACCAAGCTCGCGAAGGTCGATCTCCTCGCGCTCCACAAGGTGACCGTAGTTGCGGTACTCGTGGTAAAGATCACACTTCGTGCAGGTCTGCACCACGTCGTAGCCTTCCTTACAGCTTTCGCCGTAAAGTTTATACTCATATACGTAATCGTGGTTTTCCTCGGACCACTTTTCGCCGACGCAGAAGATCTCCTCGCCGTTTATCTCAACGCGGCCGGTATTGTAATGCGTCACAACGCAAACCGACTCCTGCACATTGTAGCTATCGGAGAAAATTGTCAATCCGCAAACGGGGCAAACGCCGATCGCCGACGTATGTTCAACACCGTTATCATCCGTAAATGAAGTATCCGAATAGGAGAACTCGCAGAAGAATTTCACGTCTTCCGCACCGACCGTTTCACCGCAGATACGGCAGTGCTCTACGTATGCGTATCCGCCGCAAGCGCCGTACTCGGAGAGGTTGATCTCTACGCGCTCCGTAAAGTGACCGGAGCCGCCCATAAAGTCACGCTCCATACCGCAGATGTCGCAATATTCAACCGCGTTCCAGCCGTCCATGCAGGTCTCGCCGTGCATCGTGTATTCCGTCTGCCAATTATGGCTCTCCCGATAATACGTAGACGTACCGCTGAACAGAGGCTCTGTACCGGAGTAAACAACGATCTTCTGATTCTCGGCAAGAATGCAGGTGGACTCTGCGACCTGCCACATTTCCATATAGAATTCAAGGCCGCAATCGGGGCAGGCAACGGATGCATACATATGCACGATGCCCATCTCATCTACGTACTCGGAGAAATCCTTCGGAGGATCGATCTTGCATGCGGGATCGAACATAGCAAGCGAAACGATCTCGCCGCAAATCTTACATCCTTCATAATACAGTCTGCCGCCCTCGCAGCCGCCAAGCTCGGAAAGATCCATCTTCACGAATTCGACTCTGTGTCCGGAGGTGTGCCAACGGCCGAAATCCTCGCCGCAACGCTCGCAGTATTCGTAAACGATGTAGCCGTCCTCACAGGTCTCGCCCTTCATTTCATAGCGCTCGGCCCATTCGTGGCTTGTCATGTTTTGGGTATTCTCATATTCGAAGATGCAAGCCTCATCTTTATAAAGGTAGATGTTTTCATGAGAATAGGAAACACATACGCTCTCTACCGTAACGTACTGCTCCATCACGCCAACGAGACCGCAATCGGGGCAGGTAGCGGTAATGCGCTGGCCGCCCTCAATCTCCTCGAATACCCTATCCTCGTCGCTTACCTTGCAACCGAGGCGAAGATCGTATACGTAGTAAACCGTACCGCAATCCGCGCAGTATTCATACTCGATGTAACCGCCGCAGCCATCCTCGGAAAGATCCAAATAGCCTTCTTGTCTCTCGCACCAATAATTGGTGTACGAGTATACGTATCCGCAATGCAGGCAAGTGTAGGTATAACGAATGCCGTCCTGCTCACAGTTATCGCCGAGCTGCTCGATCTCAACCTCGTAATTATGCTGAGATTCTTCGGAGTACTCGTCAAGCGTTGCATTGTAATAATAGGAAACCGGATCAGCTCTGCCAACAATGGTCGTGAATTCAACCTCGCCGAACACAGCAATGATGATAGCCTCCACGCCGCCGAGCGTCTCGGGATCGATCTCTATCTCAGTTCCGTCCTCAAGGATCGCGATCACCTTATCTTCGCCCATAACGAGCTCAGCGGTCTCGCCGGTCTCTTCGTTGATAAGAAGCAAATAAGCCACGTCGCCGTTCTCATCATAAAGCTGATATGAACCGTATCTTGCGCACTCCATAGCGTAGAGAGCCTGATATCTCATCCAGTCGGTACAATCGGACTCCATCATGATACCGAGCAGGCGATCGTAATTGGTTCTGTAAATATAGAGAATAGAGGCCTCGTATTCATAATACTCGCCCTTATATTCCATCTCACCGAAGTGATCTTCGAAATCAAGGTAGGGCTCGTTTTCCTTCATATCCTCGGTGGGAAGCTGGATCGCGGACTCGATTCTTTCCACAATATCCGACCAGGTCACGTCGATTTTGCCGTTCGGTGTGATCTCGATGGAAACGGAAGCATCCACCGACTCGCCTTCGATCTCGATGCTGAAATCGCTGACGTTGATCACAACGTCGATCAGGTTGCCCGCCGCATCGGTAACAAAGGAAAGCTCTACGCCCTCAATGAGGTCGAGAATTGCCGAAATCGTTTCAAAGGCAACATCTTCATCGCCGTCAGCAATGAGGCTATAGAAGGTGCTTTCCTGCAGCTGTGCGATGATCTGATCCAAGAACTCTGCGTAATTTTCATCGTTACTGAACAGAAGACCAAGTGCTATATCCTGATATTCTTCGCTGTAAATGAGCTCGCCGATATCAAAGTCTGCAGGAGCGCCCATCGTGGCATAGAATGCGTTCAGCTCCTCGATCAGCGCATCGAGATCAATGCCCTGCTTTTCCGCCATTTCGGGAAGATCACCGATCTTCTTATTGAGAAGATCCTTTACCTTCGTTGCGATCTTATCGAACGAACCCTCGCCGAAGTAAAGATCGATCACCTCGGCGATCGTGAGATTATAAAGATTTTCATTCAGATTGCGAAGCTTATCCACGTCGAGACGGAAGATGAACGAGCCGTCATCTGCCTCTTCCATCGTGAAGATCATCTGAAGCAGGCACTCAACGTTTCTTTCGATCTCATCCGCATTGGCCGAGATCAAGAGATCCATCGTGGGAATAACCGTTTCAGCAAAGAAGGAAACGATATCCGCCGCCATAGACGTCTCTATGTCAGCCGCATTCTCCATCATCATTGCAAGAATCTCTTTCACGGTATACTTCACGAATGCCTCTTGCTCATCGGGGGATCTGCCGCCGTTAAGAGCAATGTAAACGTAATCGCCGTCGATCACAGCCTCTACCGCATAGTAGGCATACGCGTCAGAATACGGGCCGTTGAAGATCTTGATGCCGCCCTTAGCCGCACCGCAAAGCTTACCGTCCTCCACGTAGAGAACGAGCTCGGCAACGTCAAGCAGCTGAATGCTGCCCTCCTCGCCGCCATCTACAAAGAACTGGAAATTATTCACGCGGATCGCCGCGCCGGTGATATTCTTATAGGAATTCAGAAGGGTTACGTAGAAGCCGTCGGGCGTATCAACGCTCGTTGCTTCCTTTTGGCCGCAGACCTCGCAGAAGCCGCCGTCAAAGCTATGCGCCTCCTCGGAGCACTTCGCGGAGCAGACGGTACACTCATACCAATGCTTAAATGCGTTGCTGACGAGCGTTTCACCGGGCGTATGCTCACCCGTTGCGGGGATCTCGGTCTTCACTTCAAAGCCGCATGCGCAAGAAGCAAGGCTCTCGCCCTTTTCTGCGCAGGTGGGCGCCTTGGTCTCGGTGGGTTCGCCAAGCACGTGCGCTTCCTTATTCAGCGCGGTACCGCAAGCAAGACACATCGTCCAGTGGCCTTCATTGCTGAAGCTGAGCTTACTGTCGGGGGTATGGTTATCATTCTTGGGAAGGATCTCAACGTGCGTTTTTCCGCATGCGCAGGTAGCAACGCTCTTTCCTTCCTTGGCACAGGTGGGTGTTTCCGTAACAACGGGCTCGCCGTATGCATGAGATGCAAAATTCAGAAGCTCGCCGCAAACAGAGCACTCGTTCCAGTGCTGATTCTCATCATATTTGAGATCGCTCTCATCCACCGTGTGTGCGCCGCCGAGATTGGGGATCACCACCGTGAATACGTAACCGCACTCGCAAAGCACGGTCTTTTCGCCCTCCTTCACGCAGGTGGGCTCCTTCGTTGCAAGAACGGCGCTCTCGCTGTGATCCTCATACATAAAGGCATCGCCGCAAACACCGCAAACGAGCCAGTGGCCGTTCTCGTTGTATTCGCTCTTTGCATCGGAAAGGCTATGGTCAAGCGCGGGAAGCGCGGTGACGGATGCAACGTAGCCGCAATCGCAGCGAACGGTCAGCTCACCGGCCTCGGTGCAGGTGGGCGCCTTCGTTACAATCTCGGAAAGCGCGTGCTCCGCATATTCGCAAACCGACTCACAAACGGTGCAGACGAACCAATGTCCGTTTTCGTCATAGGTCAGATCCTCTGCCGTATATGCGTGGCCAAGCGCGGGGATCTCTGCAGATTCGCTGTGATAGCCGCAAGCGCAGTCAACGCTCTCCTCGCCGGGCTCGGTGCAGGTGGGCGCCTTGATGGTCTCTCTTTCGAGGCTATGCTCGGAGGACTCGAAAACGCCGCTGCAGGTACGGCAAACGAACCAGTGTCCGTTTTCGTCAAAGCGAATATCGCTTTCATCGTAAATGTGATTTCCGGTTGCGGCAATCACCTCGGTCTTATCAAAGCCGCATGCGCAGCTGCTGATCTTCTCGCCTGCCTCTGCACAGGTTGCCGCCTTGGTCACTCTCGCATTGCCAAAGGCATGCGCCTGTGCCTCGCTTGCGGTTCCGCAAGCCGAGCAAAGCTGCCAGTGACCGTTCTCGTTGTGCTCAAACGCACCGTCAAAGCTGTGGTTTTCCTTGGGAATGATCTCGGTCTTGGTGTAGCCGCAATCGCAGGTATAGGTTATTTCGCCCTCTGCCGTACAAGTTGCCGCTTTCGTTACGATGCCGTCGTCAAAGCTATGCGGAGCGATGCCATCAATCTCACCGCAAATGCACTGCTTCCAGTGGTTTTCGTCATCGTATTTATTGAAGCCCTCACCGTACTTATGTCCGAGAAGATCGTCAAGAACCTCTTCCTTTACAAGGTATTCCTTGATCTTGCCGTTGACGGTGATACGGATAACGTACTTATCCTGTCCCTTCTTAGTACAGGTAGCCGCAATGTATTCCTTCGTAAGGTCGATCTCGTCATGGCCGAGAACCTTCTTCTCCTCGCATCTGTCACAGGTCAGCGTGATCTCCAGGCGATCGTACTTACCGTTGTTGGGGTTACCGTTGGGAGACTTTTCGCCATCCTTGCCGTACCACTCCAGCGTAGCCGCATCCTCATCCTCGTAAACGTGGCCGAGAGCCGCAGTATACGTATCTACGTAGGAGTAGTCGCAGCCGTCGTTCGCACAGTAATGCGTGGTATATCCGCCCGCGGTACAGGTTGCGGAGGTAACGGTCTGCCGCATTTCATGTGCAAGCTGAGGCAGAATCTGCTCATAGCTTTCATCGCAGCCGTTATTTTCGCATGCAAAGATTGCTTTTCCGGGATTTTCGCAGGTCGCATCCTCGCGAGAGATCTCAACGAAGCTGTGGTTCAGTGCGGGAAGCACTACGGTGTAGGTGCTGTCACAAATGCCGCAGGTATAAACGGAAGCTCCTGCCGTGGTGCAGGTCGCAGCCGTGGTCTCGCAGGTATAATTGTGGCCCAGAGCCTTCAGATCCTCGTCGTAATGCTTCTTCGAATCGCCGCAGCGTACGCAGAATTCAAGTCTGTAGCCGTCTGCCACACAGGTAGGCGCAATGGTCTTGAAGGTAGAGCTGCAACCGTAAAGCTTACATCTTTCCTTCGGAGTAAGTCTTGTAACGGTGTACTTCGAGAAGTGATCGGTCTCAAAGGTAACGTAGCCGTTGTTATAGGTCGCCTTGATGGAGGTGAGCTGTCCGTCATCGCCGATAAACCAGATAGCAACCGAATCGGCATCCTCTACGGGCTCGTTATAAGGCAGGGTAACCTTGATCTTGTTACCGCCAAAGTTGGAGATCGTTTCGCCATCCTTGGTGATCACGAATTCGTAAACCGGAGCGTTACCGATCTGGTTCTTCTGCTCGTCGGTCAGGTTCAGATCCTCCTTATTGACCTCGCCGGAGGAAAGCGATGCGCCGTCACCGACAAGATCCTGAACGCCCTCGTCCATATCGAACTTCGTTCCGTTTTCGGTCTCCAGCTCGTTCTTCAGGTCATCCTTCGAAAGCGTGCTCTCGGAGGTGATCACCTTTACGGTCTTGGTGTGCGCGCCGTTATGCTTACACGTATAGGTCGTCACGCCGTTTTCGGTCACGCCCTCGTCCCAATCATGGCCGAGCACGGTATCCACGAGGATATCCTCGGTCTTGGTTTCGCCGCATCCGGTACAGGTCAGAAGCTTTTCGCCCTTAGCAACACAGGTAGCCGCCTTGGTGATCTGCGCCGCCCAGGATACGTGGTTCGTTACGGTGCTTCCGCCCTTGATCTCCTGCTGACAGGAGTTACATTTATAATACTGATCGTAAACACAGGTCTCGCCCTCAACAAGCACCGCCACGGGAGTCACACCCGCGAAATCGTGGTCGATCGGAGTTCCCACGGTTTCGGTATAGCTCTCACCGCATGCGCAAGTATAAGTATCGACCTGTGCCTCGGTACAGGTGGCATTCTTCGTTGTTTTTGTATAGGTATGTCCCTTTGCGGTTGCAAGCTCTGCGCCGCAGCTCTCTACAGTACAATACTGTGCCGTGGTACAGGTTGCCGCCGGACCGGGCGTATGTCCCGTTGCCGCAATCGGCTCGGTCTTTTTATCGCCGCAAGCGCACTCTGCGGTTCTTTCACCGGCAGTCGTACAGGTTGCGGGAGTGGTTACGTTAAATTCGCCGTAGGAGTGACCGGTGGGCGCGATCGTCTCGGTCTTGGTTTCGCCGCAACCGTTACGCGTACATCTGTAGGTTCTTTCGCCCGCGGTAATGCAGGTTGCAGGCGTGGTTACCTCGCCGTCATCCCATGCGTGTCCCAGCTTATCGCCGTATTCATTGCCGCAGACGGAGCACTTCGCAGGCTTCAAGCAGCTTGCCGCGCTACCGTTATTTTCGCCGTCTGCCGTCGCAACGAAGGCGCAGGCGCCTGTCTCTTTCTCTAAGCACTTCGCGCAGGTGCGAACGTGCTGATTGCCGCTCTCGGTTTCCTCTACCGTCCATTCACCGTAGCTGTGGCCGGTTGCCGCCGCACCCGTAAAGAGATGCGCGCTGTCGCCCTCACTCACGCCGCAGACAGAGCAGGAATAATAATACGTAGCGGAGGTAAGGCAGGTAGCCGCATCCTTGATGTATGCGGGTTCCATCACCTCAGCGGTGAAATCGTGTCCGGCCTTTGCGCCGTAGCTTACGCCGCAGATCTCGCAAACGGCCGCATCCTTACAGGTTGCATTGCCGCCCTTGTGGCTTTCCAGCACTTTGCCGCAACCGTAGTCACAAACGTGATCGGTATCCTCTGCGGAATCGGCGCAAGTGCCGAAGGTCTTATCACAGCCGTTATCACAGTGGTGATCCTTGTTAAGGTCCTCGCAAGTCTCAAGCGCATCGCCCTTATTGCAGTAATCGCAAATGTGGTCGGTATCCTCTTTCGAATCCTCATGCTTACCGAAGAACTTATCACAGCCGTGATCGCAGGCGTGATCCTGATCGACGTCCAAGCAAGTCTCCAGCACCTTACCGCAACCGTAGTCACAAACGTGATCGGTATCCTCTGCGGAATCCGCACAAGTGCCGAAGGTCTTATCACAGCCGTAGTCGCAGGCATGGTTAAAATCAGCATCCGCGTGCTCGCCGATTGCTACGGAACAGCCCCAGTCACAGTTGTGATCAAGGTCCGCATCCGTGTGCTCGCCAAAGATCTCGTCACAACCATTGTCGCAGGCGTGATCCTTATCGGCATCGCCGCAATCCTCCAGCACCTTACCGCATCCCCAGTCACAAACGTGATCGGTATCCTCTGCGGAATCGGAGCAAGCGCCCATAAAATCGGCACAGCCGTAGTCACAAACGTGATTCTTATCGGTATCTTCGTGTACGCCAAAGTCAATCTGCAAGCAGTAATCGCACTTGTGGTCCTTATCCGAATCCTCGTGCGCACCGAACTCGCCGTCCGCGCCCTGCTGACAATAGTCACACTTATGGTCGGTATTCAGATCCTTATGTACGCCGAAGGTCTTATCACAGCCGTGATCGCAGGCGTGATCCTTATCGGCATCGCCGCAATCCTCCAGCACCTTATCGCATCCGTAGTCACAAACGTGATCGGCATCCTCTGCGGAATCCGCACAAACGCCGTGGAACACGGAGCAGCCGTAGTCGCAAACGTGATCGCGATCTGCATCCACGCATTCGCCAAAGTCGATCTCGCCGCAGTAGTCACACTTGTGATCCTTATTGGAATCCGCATGGGCACCGAACTCACCGTCCGCGCCCTTCGCGCAATAATCGCACTTGTGATCCTTATTCGCGTCCTCATGTGCCGCAATGGGCGCAGAGCAACCGTAGTCACAGATATGATCCTTATCGGCATCCGCGTGCACACCGTGCGCCTTATCACATCCGTTGTCGCAGACATGATCCTTATCGGCATCCAAGCAATCCTCCAGCGCCTTACCACAGCCGTAGTCGCAAACGTGGTCAGCATCCTCTGCGGAATCGGAGCAGGTGCCCTTGAACGCAGAGCAACCGTAATCGCAAACGTGATCGTGATTTGCATCCACGCACTCGCCAAAGCCGGTCGCGCCGCAATAATCACACGCATGGTCCTTATCAAGATCCTCATGGGCACCGAACTCGCCGTCCTCGCCCTTCGCGCAATAATCGCACTTATGATCCTTGTTGGTATCCTTATGCGAGCCGATCAGCTCGGAGCAGCCCCAGTCGCAGTCATGGTCCTTATTGCCGTCCTCATGCTTGCCGAACACCTTGGTACATCCGCAATCGCACGCATGATCCTTATTAAGATCCTCATGCTTTGCAAAAGCACCGGAAGCGCCGCAATAATCGCACTTTCCATCCCCGTCACGGTCCTCATGCACACCAATTCCCTCTGCGGCACATCTGTCGCACTTATGGTCCTTGTTGCCATCGGAATGTCCGAGAGCCGCACCCTCGGTGGCAGAGCAGTGCTTGCACGTCTTGGGCACTACGCAGGTAGCCGCCGCAAAATCATGCGCAAGCGTCACGCCGTAAGCCTCCGAGCAACGGGAGCATCTGGCCTTCTCTGTGCAGGTTGAGGTTCCGCCCGTATGGCCAAGAGCCTCTCCCTCGGTTTCGGAGCAAAGCTTACACGTCTTGGGAGCCGTGCAAGTTGCCGCATACCATTCGTGATCGCATTCCTTTTTACCGCCACACGACGACAGCGCAAACAGCGCGCCGAGAAGCAACGAGAGAGAAAGAAGTGCAAGCACAATTCTTTTTGTGTTTCTCATAAAGAAACCTCCTAATAAAAAATTACAAATAAATATAGCCCACCGTAATGGAAAACAGCAGTGTGGTCTTACGGCCGCTTGCCAAAGGATGGGCATACAAAATGTGTGCAGAAGGCTTTCGCCTATTCCGCGCGTGTGTTCATTATAGCACTCGTTTTAAATAAAATCAAGCATTTTTTAATACTTTTTTATATAAATAACAAAGATTGTTAATATTAACTAAATTATGAACAGCTTTTCAGTTAAAAAGGCGGAAAGAAAACAACTTTCTCCCCACCTTGAAATATGAAGTTTGATAAAAAGAAGAAAAAGTTCACATTTGCCAAGACTTACAGCTCCGCAAGCGCCGTTTGAATAATGAAGTTTGCGTAGCACTCCACCGCGAAGGCAAACGCCTCCTTCGACGTCATCCCGTACCACCGCCCAAGGTTATGCTCCACCACGATATTGGCAAGCCCGAGCTCGTTATAGGCGTATCCCTGCAGATAGGCGTTGGACTTGATATATTTGCCGGGGATCTTCGAAAGATCGATCTCCTTTTCGTAGCCCAGCGCCTTTAGGCGCTCTGCCACGTGGTTGATGCATTTGAAGGATGCGGCGGCATTTTTCGCCTGCACGTTAAACTGATACCAAAGCCCGGTATTTTTCGCTCCTGCACAGTGCAGATCCAGAACGCATCCGATCTCGTCCTTATACCGCCGCATCAGCGCGGCGACGTTGCGGCTCTCCGCCTGCGAAAAATCCGCAAAATCGCGGTTGAGATCCACGCCGTTTGAATTTCTGCGGCATTTTGCCTCGCCGCGCGACCAAACGTTCACCACGGGGATGACGATGAGGCGCACGTGACCTCGCAGATAGGAAAGCCCCTCGTGCGTGTCCCACTCCTCGCAGAGCATCTCTATAAAACGCGCGAATGCCAGCGTGCCGACAAACTCGTTGTCCGCATGGATGCCGCTCGTAATAAAAAGCGTTTTTTCATACGCCGCGGGTGCGAAGGTGTAGGCGTACATCTCGTATTTTCCGCTCTCGTCAAAGCCGATGGATTCGCGGCTGATATAGGCGGGATATTTTTCGCGCAAGGGCTCGTAGATCTCGGCAAGAAGCTCCTCTGCCGTCCAGTCAAGATCGCCAAAGCAACCCTCCTTGCCCTTTTCAAGATGCAGCCCTATCTCGGGATAAAGCCATGCATCCTCGGTATCGCGGCCGAGAAGGATCGGCGTTTCAAAAATGCGAAGCGCGGCCGCATCCTCCGTTTCGATCACGAGCGAGAGCCCCTCCCTCAGGGGCGTGCAGATAAAATCTCTCGCCTCGTCAAAGGGGATCTGCTCCGAGGGCTCGCAGGCAAGCGCCTCCATATCCGAAACAAGGGCGGCGCGGATATTCACGGGGCGTTCTGCCTTCACGGTGTAAAGGCTTCCAAAGCGCAATGAAAGCACGAGTGAACGGGCATCGGCTCGCTTCTCCGCCTTCTCCTTTTCTATAACCGCAATCGGCAAAGCCCTCGCCTTTTCGGTTATTTCCTTTTCTTTAAAAAGCGCATCAAAGCTTTTCATTCTTCTCTCCTAACTCGGAAAAACGCTGTTGTATGAAAACAATTGTTTGCATTACGAGAAATATTTCCCCAAAACGAAGCGCATCACGTGCTCGTCGTTAGAGCAGATCCTGCCATCCGAAACCGCGACAAGAATATCCTGCGCATTGGCGGTGGCAAGGCCGAGCCCGGCCGCTCTCGTCATGGCCATATCGTTGCCGCTATCCCCCAGCGTCATGACCTCTTCCCCTTTCACGCCGAGGTGCGAGGCAAGGCGCAGAAGTGCCTTATCCTTTCCCGCCGCGAGATCAAAGATCTCGAAATTCGTGTCGCAGATCGAGGTGACGTAAAGATTGCCGAGCGCGAGAAGCCTTTCTCGGCACGCCTCCCTCTCCTTGTCGTCATGGAAATACACGCTGAAAACCTCCGCGCCCTCCCAAGAGCGCACGAAGCGGTCGAAATCCTCTTTTGCCACGCCGTATTTTCCAACGCAGGAAACGTGGTTCGGATCAATGCGGTAGTAGGCCTCGTTTTCGGCAAGGGGATAGCGCGCGTCGTAATAGCATTCGCCCTCGGCGCGCGCCGTGATATGAAGCGCATAATCCGCGAAAATATCCATCATTTTTCCGATCGTCTCGCGCCCGATGCAGGCGTTCATTTTCTCGCCGCTTTTTCGGTCCAAAACGGTTGCGCCGTTGGCGTAAATACAGTAGCGGAAGGCATCGCAGGCGAGCACCTCGGCGGGGATCTCCGCATAGGTTCTGCCCGTGGCGATCGAGAGGTGCACGCCCTTTTCGTCAAGCGCGCGAAGCGCTTCGCGGTTTTCCTCGGATAGCCTTCCCTCGCCGTCAAGCAAAGTTCCGTCAAGGTCGGTGGCAATCAATTTATATTTCATTTGCGTTTCCTTTCAGATAAATCTCGCTCTTAACCAGTCGATCAGAAGCGCCGTCCATCGGCTGACGTAGGGCATCATTGGTGCCGTGCCGAGCCCGTGCGGCCCTTCGGGGAAAATATGCATCTCGCAGGGCACGTTATACTCGCGCAGAGCGGTCGCATAGCGATAGCTGTTGCAAACGTTCACCGCCGCATCCGCCGCCGTGTGCCAAAGGAAGGCCTCGGGCGTTTTTTCGCAAACGAGAAGCTCGGGGCTGAATTTCTCCTTTTCGCCGAAGCGATCGCCCAAGAGATTCTGATACGAGCCGATATGCGCAATTCTCTCGTCCGATGAAATCACGGGATAGCAAAGGATCTGCCCGTTCGGGAGAAAATCCTCCTTGTCGATCTCGTCGCGCCCCTCGCCCTCGATCGGATCAAGATAGGTTGAAACCAGCGCGGCAAGATGCCCGCCCGCAGAAGAGCCCATCACCAAAATCTTATCCTTTGCAATACCGAACTCCTCCGCATGCGCACGCATAAAGCGAACGCCGCGCCTCGCATCCAGAAGCGGCAGAGGAAAAACGTCCGGCGCAACACGGTAATCCACCACGGCGGCCGTAAAGCCATAGGCGTTCAGAAGCTGTGCGTATCCCTCTCCCTCGTGGAGCGCACGGTGGTGATAGCCGCCGCCCGGAAAAATCACGACGCAGGCGTCCCCCGCCTTCTTAAACGGCTCGTATACGTGGATTTTTGTTTGGTTTTTCTCATCGTTTTCCCAAAGCGCAAAACTTTTCATAAAAATGCTCCTTTATATAGACCGACCTCGGCCGATCTCTAACGTTCCCTACCATTATAGCAAACGCGAAGGAGAAAATCAATAGCCGCCGCGCCCCTGCGGCAAAATAATGCAAGGACAGGGTAAGATATTATAAAAAGCGTTATCTCACAAGAAAAAAAGCCTTCTCCTGTGGGAGAAGGTGGCAGCCGCAGGCTGACGGATGAGGAGTTTGCTCGGCTCTTAACAACGCCTCATCCACCGCAAGCGGCACTATACACGCTAAAGCGTTTACCTTTTATCGGCTTCATCCACTCGGATCAGCTTATACTCCGGATTGCGGATCAATAAGCCATCCTCCGTCACAACAAGCTCCACGCGGCGCTCAAAGCAATATAAGCTACGGATTTCCTTCGGGATTTGAAGTCTTCCGAGTTTAGCCAACGCCAACCTAAATCGAACTCGTTTTAAGAGTCGTATTTTCCGTGATCATGCGCCGAAAAAGTCTTGCAATATCCGCATATTGCTTCGCCTTTTTGACTTTTCTCACGAAAAATCCGCTCTCTTAAAATAATTCTTACCTAAGACGGCGAAAATTTGATGATATTTTTTGAAAATGAGCGAAGCAAAGTGCGTACTTTGCGAGCGAGTTTTCGAGAAATAGCGCAGATTTTCTCCTCTTAGGCGAGTTCTATTTAGGTTGGCGTTGGCTATATATCTTTTTCTATTCCCACTGCTTTCATATCTTTTCTCCAAATTTTTATTTTGTCCTATGACAAGACAATTAAAATTCGAATTTAGTATATCATAAGAAGTGTCCTATGTCAAGACAAAAGGAGAACCTTATGGCGCGTATTATAGATACCGAGAAAAAGAATCTGATCGGAAGCAATCTGAAAAGACTTCGCAAGAAGCTCAAGATCAGCCAGCAACAGCTCTCAAATAAGCTGGAGCTTTACGGCGTGTACGTTTGCCGCGGCTCGGTTTCCCGCATTGAGGACTATTCAAGAACCGTAACGGATATAGAGCTTTACGCGATCGCTGAGGCGCTCGGAGTGGATATCCGAGAGCTCGTGCAACAATAAAACCAAAATAAGAAAGAGCAAGGATAAAAGGAAGGAAAACCCTTCTATTGGGCGACCTACTGTAAAGCAGGTCGCCCAACGAAATTTGCCCATTTGGGCAAGTGAAATCGCTTCGCGGTGAAATATTTGCTTCGCAAATGTGAAATGTTCGCTTCGCGAACGTGGGCAAATTTCATTTCACATCGAGCAAGGCGAGATATTTCACAATATGCGACAGCATATTATTTCACGTTTTGCGATAGCAAAACATTTCACTTATATTACCACCCGATAGTAAATCGAAAAGGTGTAACACACTATACCTTGCAGGGCAAGGCGTGTGAAAAGGAGTACGAACAAATCGTCCGTACTCCTTTTTCTTTTTCGGGAGGTAAAACCTGCTTTATGGTAGGTGTCCCTTCTTGCTCTCTTTTTTCGCTAATATATTTTTAAATCGTCCTTATCTCAAAACCACGTAGCTCTCGTATGCAAAGAGAGAGCCGAGCAGGTGGCGCTGATAGTAGTAGGTGCTACCGTTTTCCTTCGCTCTCACCCACTTATCCTCAGAGCCGTTATCCTTTAATTCGCAGGTGAGATCCAGCGAATCGATCTCGGCAAGCTCTCCTTCGCCAAGATAGATATATACGCGCACGCCGCCGCCCCACTTGCAAAGGATCACGTCACCCTCCGTTAGATTGTGCTCGCGCACGGTACGAACGAGATCGTTGTTCGCGGAATATGCGGAGGCATGACTTACGCCGCCGTAAAGATTTTTTGCAACCATGGAGGCAAACGCGCCGTTTTCCTTCAGCACGGACTTCGTTTCGGACTTCACCTCAAATATTTCGGAAAGCACCTCCTGTGCGCTCCTTGCGCCGAAGGGATCGCTTCCGAGAACCTCGGAAAACACGTGGCTGACAAAGGCCATCGGATCGGAAAACGCCATTCCGCTCTCGGCGCATTCCTTTGCTTTTGCGGCAATGGCGGAAAGCGTTTCACGGCTATAGCTCGATACCGTATTGCGAAGCTCCTTGATCTCGATTCCGCCGACCGTACTGCGGCACACAAGCGAAGCACCCGCCGCAAGCCCTGCGTTTACTCGCACCGTCCAAATGACCGTTGCCGATGCATATCCGGAGGCCGTCAGCACCGCCGAAAGCGAATTTCCGTTTTGCGTCAGCGGAATATTGCTTTCCACGAAGGTCACGCCCTCGGGCAAATAGGTCTTGTAGGGGATATTTTCCACGGTGTTGCCTTTATGATTCTGCACCTTCAGCGTATAGGTGATCGTATCCCCGATGCATACGGCGCTTTCAAGCCCGGCATCCGCAGTGATCTCGTAGCTGAGATTCGGAAGCTGCATGCGCTTCTCTGCCTGCTCGGTCAGCGCAGGCACCGTGCCGCCCTGCTGCATGGGGCGGAGGATCGAGAAGTTATAAATGCAAATGCTCTTCTTCTCACCGAAAAGCATACGCGAGCCGCTACCGACGGCAAGAACGTCGCTTCCCGAAAGCCACATGACCGTACCGTTATTATATTCGTCGCCGGTTGCGCGATCCGCGCCCGACTCGGGATCGTCCTTATACTGCTGCTTTGCTACGGTGCCGCCGTTGTTATAGCTCGTTCCCGTGCTGTGAGAGAATTTATTGTCACCCATATAAAGAATCGTGTGTCCCGAAAGATCGCTATCGTTATAATCCTTTCCCATTCCCTTCGAGCCGCGGCGGTACACGATGATATCACCGGGCAAAAGCATCGCCTTGATCTCTTCCATCGCGGCCTTCTGCTCTTCCTCAGTCTCATAATCCTGCGTTTCGTAATATCCGATTACGTCAACGCTCTTGCCGAAGTTTTCCTTGGCGTATTTCGTGTAGTTTTTCGTGTTCTGCGAGCCGTAGGACTCGGGGATCACGCGGATACCGAAGGTATTGTAATATACGCTTGCCACGTAGGAGGAGCAATCAAGATAAACGTAGGATTGCTCGGTCGCATCCTCGGGAGAGGCAAACATCTGGCGGCGGCTGTTGAACTGATCGTATTCCAGAAGCCCCTTCTTATTCAGATACGCCTGCGCCGTGATAAGCACCGCCTCCGTGCCCCTTTCAAAGAGCGCCGTCATAGCATCGTCGCGGTATTCGGCGGCACAAACGCCGCAGGTCTGCAGAAATTTACCGTTCACCATGCGGCCGCCGCCGCTCACGTGGGGCTCTGCCTCGATCGCATCCCCATGCCCGCAGACTGCCGCCTTCCAATGATAGCCGGCGTTTGCCGTCCATTTTTCCTCAAAGGCGTGCTTATGCCCACAGGACGAAAGCACCGTACCAAGAGAGCAAATCGCAAGCAAAAAAGCAAAAATACGCGTGGTTTTTCTCATCACCGTTTCTCCGATCGTTTTATAGTTGCATCCGAAAATCCGATCGGATGCAAAAATCAAAAGAGGATGATCGCCTCCGTTACCTCTATTATATACTCCCGCTCGTGCGCTGTCAAGTCAAATGCATTTGACATCTATGTAAACTGCTTTTTGAAAAACGCCTCGCGCGGCGGATTTTTCCCTAAAATTGATTGACTTTTCCGTGGGAAAGGATTATAATGAACTTAATCAAGACCTTTGGGGAGGATATCATGAAATACGACATTAGAGATTACGGAGCAAGGACGGACGGCACGCTTTGCACCGCCGAAATTCAGGCCGCCATCGACGCGGCTTTCCTTGCGGGCGGCGGCGAGGTGACCGTGCCCGAGGGGCGCTTCCTGACGGGCGGACTCCGCCTGCGCTCGGGCGTTACGCTCCATCTTTTAGAAAACGCCGTGCTTCTCGGAAGCACCGATCCCGAGGACTACTGCACCTATCTTCTTGACAAGATCGAGCCGATCTCCGAGGAGGAAAGATGCGCCATGGCACCCACCGTGGCGGATGTAAGCCGCAGTGGCAGATCCGCCGTTCCCCATTCGCGCTGGAACAACGCTCTGATCCGCGCCTATAAGGCCGAGAATATTGCCATTATCGGCGAGGAGGGCTCACAGATCAACGGCCAAAATTGCTACGATCCCATGGGCGAGGAGGATTACCGCGGCCCGCACGCGATCAATATATGGTACGCTAAAAATATCCGCCTTGAGGGATATACCGTGCGCGACAGTGCCAACTGGGCACACGCCATCCAGAACAGCGAAAATATCACCGCAAGGCACATCACCGTGCTTGGCGGTCATGACGGCTTTGACGTGCGCACCTGCGATAACGTGTTGCTTGAGGACTCGCGCTTTCTGACGGGGGACGACGGGCTTGCGGGCTTCGATAACCGCGACGTGCTGGTAAGAAACTGCTACTACGAGAGCGCATGCTCCGTATTCCGCTTCGGCGGTACGCGCGTTCGGATCGAAAACTGCGAGAGCCGCCCGGCAAGCGTCTACGCCTTCCGTGGCTCGCTCTCGGACGAGGAGAAGAAAATAAGCGCGCCGGCCGAGATCGGCAAGCACCGCGATTTAAATAAATCCATCTTCCTCTACTACTGCGATATGCGCGCCAAGATCCGAGAAACCCCCGGCGACATTCTGATCAAGGACTGCCGCTTCGGAAAATGCCTGAAGGCTCTGCACCTGCCCTTCGGGCATATCTGGACCTGCAACCGCTCCCTCGATAACATCACCTTCGAGAACTGCGTTTTTGAGGATCTTTTCGAGCCGATCCGCACCGATTCGCCCGAAAACGAGCCGCTCTCCGTCACGATGAAGCACTGCACCGTTTCGGCAAGAGAGGGCGCGGAGCATAACGCCTTCGCCGCGGGAAAGAACCTGCACTCCATCACCTTGAAGGACGTGAAGATCAAGGGCTTCGATAACACGGATATTCTTTACGATTCCGATCCAAAAATTTGCATTGAAGCATAAAAAACCAATGTATTGTAAATAATTATTTGCAAATAATCAAAAAACGCATTATTTGCCGTCGGCGTATTTCTTCGGAGATACGCCGATCGCTTTTTTAAAGGCTTGGCTGAAGGTATAGATATCGGGATAGCCGAGAGCGGCGGCAACCTCGCAAACGCGCATACCGTCCACGCGCAAAAGGGTGCAGGCCGCCTCGGCCGCAAGCGCGTTTTTATAGCCGACGGGCGTCGTGCGAAGCTTCTCGGCAAAGAGGCGGCGCAGATGCCCCTCGGAAATGCCGCAGAGCGCGGCGAGGTGCGCGCTCGGAATACGCTCGGTGTAATTTTTTCGGATATAATCCACCGCGGGCGCGATCCGCCCGAGATGCGCACGATCGGGAGGCGCGATCTCGCGCAGAAGCAAGGAGATCAGCCGATAAAGATTGCCAAGCGCAAAAAAGCGCTCGGTATGAAAATGCGCGAGGATCTCGTAAAACAGCGGTTGCAGGGTAGTCTTGTCGCTCGCGTTGCTCAAAACCGTGGGTGCCTTACAGA
The DNA here is from genome assembly GCA_045630385.1 of Eubacteriales bacterium. Classification (GTDB taxonomy): domain Bacteria; phylum Bacillota; class Clostridia; order Oscillospirales; family CAG-272; genus UBA1740. The sequence goes on from JAZQTA010000141.1 coordinate 26,818, forward strand.
TCGGTTCTATTCTTTTCCTTCCGTCCTCCTCCGTCTCAAGAATAAACTCCACGTAAATGTAGAGAGCGTGTCCGCCGAGGATCTCGTAGCTGTATTCGGAAAAAATGGGGAGATACACGGTGTCTCCGCATTTTGCTATCTTCTTCCCGGATGCCGTGTAATAAACATACTCTCCTTCGAGAATATGAAGAAACGCAGAGGTCGCCCTTCCCTTATTATGAAAGCGCATCAAGGTCGGCACGTATTGAATGGCGCGCAGCTCGCGCACCGAATAATTTAAATTCTGATCCATAAAGCTCTCTCCTTCGCGCCTTTTCCTTCATTTTATCATTTCGCTTTCGCTTTGTCAATGAAAAATGTTCGTTTTACTTAAATAATATTTGTTTTTCCCATTGTTTACGTGTTTTTTTGATGTTATAATGAAAAAAGAAAACACTTTCAAAGGAGAGAGATATGAACGCAAAACAAATCAAAGAGCTTGCCTACCGATGCGGCGCAGACCTTTGCGGCATTGCCCCTCTGGACCGCTTTGAGGGCGCACCGCCGAACATGGATCCTCGCTTCATCATGCCCGAGGCAAAAAGCATGATCGTTATGGGCTTCCGCGTGATGCGCGGCTCGCTCAGAGGCATCGAGGAGGGCACTTTCTTCTCAAACTATTCCGCCATGGGCTACGGCGCGATCACCTACAACTACATACCCATGACGGTCATCAACATCTGCCGCGTGATCGAGGACGAGGGCTACGAGGCGATCCCGATCGGCCACCAGAGCGATTGGCGCGGTATTGATAACGATGGCCACCCCCGCGAGCGTTATTCCAAATCCGTAGACGGCATAAAGCCACAGCCGGATATCATGCTGCATCTGCGCATCTGCGCCTATCTTGCCGGCCTTGGCGAGATCGGCTATTCGAAGATGCTTCTCACCCCCGAGTTTGGCCCGAGAGTGCGCATCGGCGTGATCCTGACCGAAATGGAGCTCGAGCCCGATCCTATCTACAACGGCCCGAAGCTCTGCAACAAATGCATGGCCTGCGTGCGCGAATGCCCCGGCCACGCCATCAGCCCGACCAAGACCGTGAAGGTCAACCTCGCCGGCCACGACGTGGAATGGGGGGAGCTTAATTGCGATGCCTGCGATATTGCCTTCCGCGGCGGAGAGCTCTGCCCCGAGGGAGAGCGCGGCACCTATCAGGAGGGCAGAGACGACGTGCGCCCCGGCTCTCATACCCCCTTCTACTTCAAGCCCGCCAACCTTTACAACACGGGACAGGCCGTTTGTGGCGCGAAGGGTTGCACGCGCGCCTGCATGATCTCGCTGGAGAAGCGCGGCGTGCTGAAAAACCAATTCAAAAAGCCCTTCCGCCGTCAGCCTCTCTGGAGCGTGGACTGGTCGGATTACGAGCCGCTGGAGGGCGGTAACACCTCCGTAAGCGCCCTCGGCGCGATGTCCAAGGTCGGAAAAAAGCCTAAGGAAGAGCCAAACGAGTTATCAAAAAAGCACGATAAGGAAGCGGATTAAGGAGAAGCGTATGCTAAAGCTTTCTGTAGGATATCAGGATAGCGACAAATTTCTTTTCTCGGAGATAGTGAAAACCTATAAAAGCGCCGTCGAAGAGGTGTATTTTGCCTGGATCGGCGAAAAAAGCGGCCGCTCCGCGATCGGCGGATACGACGGATATTTTGACTATTCTCTGCAAGAGCGGCTCGTGGCGGAATTAAAGGAGATCCACGCGCTCGGCGTGAAGCTGGATCTGCTCTTCAACGCAAACTGCTACGGCGCGGATGCCATGAGCGAGGTCCTGCGCGGCCGCGTTCTGTCCATCCTTGAATATCTGCACGGGCAGGGGCTTCTGCCCGAAACGGTGACCACCGCCTCCCCCGCGATCGCAACCGTCGTGCGCGAGAGCTTTCCCGATATAGAGCTGCGCGCCTCGGTGAATATGCGGATCGGAAGCGTCAAGGGTATGCAGTATATGTCCCACCTCTTTGACAGCTTTTGTATCGCCAAGGAGGTCAACCGCGATCTTCCGCGCTTGCGCGCCATGCGCGCGTGGGCGGAGGCCGAGGGAAAAAAGCTGATCATGTTAGCCAACAGCGGCTGTATGCGGGATTGCTCGGGGCAGATCTTTCACGACAATATGGTCGCGCACGAGGGCGAGATCGCAAAGCAAAAAAACATAAAGCTTCTCCCCTATGCCTGCTGGAATTACCTGAAGGATCCGAAAAACCTTCCTGCCGTACTCCAGAACACCTGGATCCTGCCCGAGGATATCGACCGCTACGAGGGGCTGATCGACACTGTGAAGCTGGCAACCCGTGCGCACGCGCTTCCCGGCATGGTGATCGACGCCTATGCAAGGCGGCGGTATCTCGGAAACCTGCTCGATCTTTTCGAGCCGGGCTTCAGCCCCGCCTTTGCCCCTTACGTTATCGACCGCTCGAAGCTCCCCGCCGATTTCTGGAAAAGAACCGTGGAGTGCGACAAGGCCTGCGAGAAATGTGACTGGTGCCGCGCCGTTTTGGAGAGTGCGCTGGTCAATGCTGACGAATAGGAAAAAATCATGAGAATTAACGAGCATTTTTATCAAAGCAGTGAAAGCTACAAGGCCCCTGCGGATCTTGCTTTTTACGACGTAAAGAAGCACGAAAGCATCGCGGTGCACGGGCTTTATGATTACAAAGCGCAGATGGGCTTTCCGCGAATGCCGAAATCGGTGGCAGAGGCCACGAATGCGCGCGTGGCATGCCTTTACAGCAACCCCGCGGGCGGCAGAGTGCGCTTCAAAACCGATTCGGGACGGATAGCGATCCGAGCAAAATACCCAAATCTTACGCCCCGCACCATCCTCACGGGACAGGTCTCGACGGGCTTCGATATCTATATTCGCGAAAACGGCATCCCCACCTTTTACGCCGCGCTGTATCCGCCCGTGGATATGACGGAGGACGGATACGAAAAATGCGTACCTCTCAAGGAAGGCGAGAAGGAAATAGAGATCTATCTGCCGATCTATAACGATCTTCAGAGTCTTGAGATCGGCCTGGATGCGGGCGCTCGTCTCGAAGCGCCCACCCCCTATTCCCACAGCGCACCCATTCTCTATTACGGCTCGTCCATCACGCAGGGGGCATCCGCTTCCCGTCCCGGCAACGTGTATTCCGCGATCCTTGCGCGCCGCTTTGATACGGATTTTTTAAATCTCGGCTTTGCAGGCGGTGCATGCGGAGAAGCCGCGATCGCCGAATATATGGCAAGCCTTTCCCCCTCGGTCTTTGTCTGCGATTACGATTACAATGCGCCGAGCGTGGAGCATCTTGCCGCCACCCATCTGCCGCTATATCGCACTATGCGCGCGGCACACCCCGAGCTGCCCATCATCCTGATCACGAAGCCGATCCTGCTTGCCTGCGGTGATAATCCCGACAACGATCGCCGCCGCGAGATCATCTATGAAACCTATCGCACCGCACGCGCCGAGGGTGACGGACGCATCTATATCCTTGACGGCAAAGAAGCGTTTGCCCCCTACGAGGCGGGCATGGGCTGTGCCGACGGTGTACATCCGAACGATTTCGGCATGTGGGTGTATGCGGAAAATATCGCGAGGATCTTAAAAAACGAGCTTGGCTTTAAGGAGTGCGAAAAATGACGCGCATAGGAAAACTGAAGTGCCGCCCCTCAAGCGAGATCGTGCGCTCCAAGGTGAGCATCGGCTTTGAGTGCCTGGACCGCGAGCTTTTCAAGCCCGAGCCCTGCTATGATCCGCTTTGGAAAACCGGCGCGAAATACGCAAGATGCCAGACCGGCTGGTCAAGATGCGAAAAGGAAGAGGGCGTTTACGACTTTTCCTGGCTCGATGCGGTGGTTGATAATTTAAGAGCGCGCGGCATTGAGGTCTGGTTCAATGTCGGCTACGGCAATCCCCTCTACATGAAAAATATCCCCAACAAAACGGGGGTTGGCTGCGTGCCTCTCTACTTTGGCGAAAAATGCCTTGCGGCATGGAAAAATTACGTGTCCGCTCTGGCGGCCCATTTTGCGGACAGAGTGCGGCTTTTCGAGCTGTGGAACGAACCGGAGGCCGACCATTTCTGGTATCCCGAAGCCCCCGATCCCGCGGCGTATGCGCGGCTTTACCGCATCACGGCCGCAGAAATAAAAAAGCATATCCCCGATGCAAAATTCGCCGCCACGGTCGCCTCGGGCTTTGATTTTGATTTTATCAAGGGAATGCTTGCCGCCATGCAAGGAATGCAAGTGGATTATTTCGCCTATCACGCGCATTCAAGGCTTCCCGAGATCTCCTTCTTGCGGGGTGGGCAGTATCTTGAAAACGTCGCGCACCTGCGCCGAATGCTGGACGAAGCGGGCTTCGAAAGAACCGAGCTGATCCAAGGCGAGGCGGGGCAGCCGTCCTGGGCACCCAAGGGGCATTGGCTCTATAAGGACGGCTTTGACGATCCTCGCGCGCAAGCGATCTGGCTTCTGCGCCGCTACGCCTTGGACGTATATGCGGGCGCCGCTATCTCCTCCTTCTTCATGATCGCCGATATTTGGGAAAAGCCCTACGAAACCGCCACGCAAACCCTCCCCCGCGCACAGGCAAACGGCATTCTGAACGGCCTCGTTTATACCCCAAAGCCCTCTTACGATGCCTTTTGCCATGCGGCCGCCGTTTGGAACGGCGACGTAGCGCGCGCGCCTGCCTCGATGCGCATCCATACCGACGCCGAGGCCTCCGATGCGCCCGTGTGTCTCTCCTTTACGAAAAACGGAGCGCAGATGCACCTCTATTATTTGCCGAGCGCACCGACCGAGGTCTGCCTTTATAAAAACGGCGCCACCGTCTGCCTTGAAAAGGAGCTTTTTGACGGCGTGCTCTTGGACGCTTTCAGCGGCGAGGTCTTTTCTCTGCCCTCTCCCGAGGCCTCTCAAGGCGCTTTCATCTACCGCGGATTGCCGATCGCAAATTATCCGTTTATTCTTGCAGGGAAATCCGCAATCGAAATCGAAAGCGTTTAAATTAAAGAAAAAAGAAAACAAGACTTTACAAAACGGAGCAAAATCCGCGCAAAGTCTTGTTTTTTATTTACGCCTTGATCTTTTCAAGGACAAGCGTTCTGCACGTGTTTTTATGCAGGCCATCGATCAGGATACCGTCCTCTACAAGATCGCTTCCGGAAAGCGTTTTCTCGCCAAAAAGGTACGCGCAGTCCTCGTCCGCCAAGGGGAAGATCCGTATATCTGCGGCGTATGCGTTTTCGGTAAACACCTGAATATAAAGGCGGCTTTTCTCCTCGTCGAAATATTCGATCGCCGTGATGCCATGCCCCTCGGCAAGGATCTTGGCACGCGCACCGCGGAAGAATTCGCGGTCCTTTTTATACTCTGCGATCATGGCGCGGTAGCGCGCCTTATAATCCTCGGGGAAGCCCGCAAGATCGCAGGAGAAGCACATCGGGCCGCCCGTAAGGAAGCCCTCGACGTAGGTATCGTTCACCCCGACCACAAAGTCCCAAAGCGCGTTGGAGCATTGGATCATTTTTCCGACGGGTGCGCCGCCGCACACGGGGAAGCCGTCGCAGTATTTTTCCACGCACCAGCGCTCAATGAGCGCGGGCGGCATCCGCTTCGCTGTGTCGCGCACGATGCGAAGCCCCTCGACGGGCTCTTGGTTATCCGAAAGCCAGAAGCTATCGAAAAGCGCCCCCTGCGCAAGCTCCATGCGGTAGCCGCCGCTTGCACAGTTCGTGATATAAAGATCGGGATATTTTTCACGCAGGCGAAGAATGAAATCCTTCTGCCCCGCAAAATAGCGGTAGAAGCCGCCGCCCGAGGGATCGACGGAAAGATTTTCGTTGAAGTCAAACTTCACCCAGCCGATATGATAGCGGTCAATACAAGCGGAAAGCGCCTCCAAAATATAATCCACCGCCGCAGGGTTGGCAAAATCAAGGAAGTTGCCGTACTGCCCCTTGATGAAAAGCTCGGGATGCGTGCGGCGCGCGTTGCTTTGATTGCCCGCGCGCTCCGGCTCAAACCAAAGGCCGAAGACCATGCCCCTCTCTCTCACGCGCTCGGAAAGCACCGAGAGTCTGCCCGCAGGGCCGCTCGTCGGGTTCTCCACCCAGTCACCCACAGACTCGAACCAATTTTTCGTTCCGTCACCGTACCAGCCCGCATCCACCATAAAGCCCTCAAAGCCGAGGTCGGCGGCGGCATCTGCCTGGCGGCAAAGATCGTCAATATTCACGGCGCCGTAGGCATAAAGCCAGTCGTTATAAAGGATGGGGAGTTTTCTGCGCGGATAGCGGCGCTGATAGTAGGCATGCAGCTTATAGGCATCAAAATCGATCGCGCTCTCGGCAGGAAAAAAGATCACCTCGGGAAGCTCGATTTTCTCTCCGGGCGCGACCTTCAAGGCAAGCGCGGTATCCGAAAATCCCGCCTCAACGACCACGACGTCCTTTTCGGCGTTCGAAACCCGTCTTGCCGCCATGCTCCACTGCGCGTTCGGCAGAAGGTGAAAGACCGTATGCTTCCCCGTGAAAAGGTTATGCATGCCGAGCATCGGGGTTGCGCCCTGACAGGTGCGGATACCGCCCGCCGAGGTGCGCACCTCGGTTGCGAGCCTTTGCCAGCCGCCCGAGCTTTCATGCAACCAGCCGTTTGCCTGCGTGTACACCTCGTATTCGCAAGCGTCCATGCGAAAGCGCGAGGTCAAGGCGTGGACGGTGAGCATACCGTCCGAGAGATTTTCAAAATATCCGCGGCGCACGAAAACGCCGCCCTCCTCGGAAAGCTCTGCGACGAGGCGAATGCCCTGCCCCTCGTAGGTATAGATGCACTTGCCGTGCTCCTCGGTGCGCGTATAGGATGCATCGCCGGCCACCGAGCCGAAATCGCCTGCGGCAAAAAAGAGCCCCGATGCGCCGAGCACCCCTCTTTCGTCCACGAATTTTTCTATCTTCATTTCTTTATTTCAACCTTTCTCATATAAGGGAGGCCGCCCTCC
>JAZQTA010000142.1:0-37613 GCA_045630385.1 Eubacteriales bacterium
GTGCGCGCGCATCTTCTTTCGGGTGAGGTGGCCTTGGCCGGCGGAATGCTTGGAGCGCCGTACACTCTTTTTGGTGTGGTGGAGAGCGGTGACGGGCGCGGAAAAACGCTCGGGTTTCCCACCGTGAATATCCCCTTGGCAGAGAATCGCCTGGCTTTGCCCTCCGGCGTTTACGCCACGGTCTCACGCACGAAGGCGGGGGATTTTCCCTCGGTGACCAACATTGGCACCTGCCCCACTTTTGGGGAAAGACGCATCCACGCCGAAACGCATCTGTGCGCGTTTTCCGGCGACCTTTATGGGCAGGATATAGAGATAAAATTTCTCTCGCGTTTGCGAGATGAACAAGTGTTTTCATCCAAGGAAATGCTTGTAAAGCAAATAAATGTTGACAAAAACAAGGCAATGGAGGTATATAAGGCATGGCAGGAAGCTGGACGAAGCTGACAACGAAGGGAAGCGTTTCGGATCTTGAAGAGATCTCGGCCGTAATGAGTATGCTGGATAACGGGCTGATGATCGAGGATTACAGTGATTTTTCCTTCAACGGTATGTACGGCGAGCTTGTGGATGAAACGATCCTGAATGCGGATAAGGACAGCGTCGCGGTCTCCATCTTCGTTCCCGAGGAAAAGCCGATCGCCGAGTTCCGCGCCTTTTTGCAGGATCGCTTCCGCGCGCTTGCCTTGGAGACCGAAATCTCGGCAGAGGGCGTTTCGGAGGACGACTGGGCGGAAAACTGGAAAAAATATTACAAGCCGATCTCTCTCGGCCGCGTGACGGTCGTGCCCGCGTGGGAGGAATACGCGCCGAAGGAGGGCGAGATCATCGTTCGCATGGATCCCGGCATGGCGTTCGGTACGGGAACGCATGAGACCACGCGCCTCGTGATGCGCATTTTGCAGGACGTCGTGAAGGGCGGTGAGCGCGTGCTGGACGTCGGTACGGGCTCGGGCATTCTTTCCATCTGCGCCTCCAAGCTCGGTGCGAAGGATATTTACGCCTACGATATCGATCCCGTGGCGGTGCGCGTGGCGAAGGAAAACGCGCTGGCGGACGGATGCGATAATATCACTGTCGGCGTTTCGGATCTTTTGAAGGACGTGGATCGCAAGGAGCCTTACGGCGTCTGCGTTGCCAACATCGTTGCGGATATTATACTGCGCATGCTTCCGGATATCGGCGCATTGCTTTTGCCCGGCGCGCCCCTGATTCTCTCGGGTATCATCGCGCCCCGCAAGGAGGACGTGATCGCCGCGGCGGCCGCCGTCGGCTTTTTCGTTGAGCGTGAGGAAACCGAAAACGATTGGGTGGCGCTTCTCGTGCGCCGCGAAGCCTAACGCACGCGTATTCTAATATTTAGAAAGGAAATTCCTATGCCGAGATTTTTCGTTCCCTCCACGGGCTTTGACGGAGATAGCGTTACCGTCACGGGAGACGATGCCTTTCACATGGCGCGTTCGCTCCGTATGGCCGTCGGCGACACGGTGACGGTCTGTGATATGCACGGAAAGGAGCATCTTTGCCGCCTTGACAGTCTGCGTGACGAGGTTTGTCACATGACGGTGGTTTCCACCAAGGATTCCGAAACCGAGCCTCCCGTGGATATTACGCTTTATATGGGATATCCTAAGGGAGATAAGCTTGAGCTTGTGATTCAGAAGGCGGTGGAGCTCGGCGCGCTTTCGATCGTTCCGTTTTTCTCGGAGCGCTGTGTGATCAAGCCGCGCGCGGAGCGAGAGGAAAAGCAGAATGCAAGGCAGTGCCGTATCGCCGAGGAGGCCGCAAAGCAATGCGGTCGCGGCCGCGTTCCCACGGTGGGGCTTCCGATTTCTTTTTCCTCGGTGCTTTCCTCGGTATCGCAGTATGACGCCGTGCTTTTCTGCTACGAGGGGGACGGCACGCGTACTCTGAAGACCATTCTTTCCGAAAATAAGGATGCAAAGAGGCTTGCCGTGATCATCGGCTCGGAGGGCGGATTTTCTCTTGCGGAGGCGAAGGCGGCAGAGGAGGCAGGCTGTCGGCTCGTTGGTCTCGGAAAAAGAATTTTGCGCTGTGAAACCGCCCCGATGTACGTTTTGAGTGCGATTTCTTATGAATTTGAGCTTTAATTTGCCCATTTTTGCATAATATACAAATGAAAAACATTTTTTTTGTATAAAAAGAAAAAAATTTTCAAAAAACTATTGAAAAAAGACGAAAAATAGTGTAAAATATAGTACAGTATAAACAAAAGTTTTTTTCGGCGAAGGGAGAGGTTTATGTCTAACCGCTTATATCAAACCGTAATACACCAGATGCGCGAGGTCGTGGGGCGTACGATTGGCGTGATCGATGAGAACAGCATCGTCGTCGCTTGCTCCGAGCTCAGCAAGATCGGTGAGGCACGGCAGCGCATTCAGCAGGAGCTTTCTTTTTCTCCGGAAAAGGTGATTTTGGAAGGATATACCTATCGCTCCATCAACGCAGGCTCCAAGACGGATTGCGTGGTATTCGTGGAGGGCGAGGATGAGCACGCCGATAAGATGGCGCAGTTGCTTTCCATCTCCTTCGGCAATATCAAGCGCTTGTACGATGAGAAATACGACAAGGGATCCTTCATTAAAAATATTATTCTTGATAATATTCTTCCCAGCGATATTTACATAAAGTCCAACGAGCTTCATTTTAATAATGAGGAATACAGAGCGGTATTCGTTCTGAAGTTCCAGGGGCAGTTTTCCGGTGCAAGCCCCTTCGAGATGGTGCAGGGACTTTACAGTGCGGAGGAAAATCACAATTACGTGATCAATATTTCCGAGCAGGACATCGTTGTGGTGCGCGAGGTTGCGGAATCCACGACGGCGGATGAACTGGAGCAGATGGCGATGGCCATGCTGAACGCGCTTGCAAAGGAGCATTCCGTGAAGGTGCTGGTCGGCATCTCCTCCGTGGTTGAAAATCTCAAAAATCTTGCAAACGCATATAAAGAAGCGCGCATTGCGCTCGAGGTCGGAAAGGTGTTCGATATTGAGCACTCCGTTATGTCTTATGAAAATCTCGGCATCGGCCGTTTGATCTATCAACTGCCGACGACGCTTTGTGAGATCTTTTTGCAGGAGGTTTTCAAGAAGGGATCTCTCGAGTCGCTTGACAGAGAAACTCTGATGACCGTGCAAAGCTTTTTTGAGAATAATCTGAACGTTTCCGAGACCTCTCGTAAGCTCTTCGTGCACCGCAATACGTTGGTGTACCGTCTTGAGAAGATCCGCAAGCTGACAGGGCTTGATTTGCGTGAGTTTGATCATGCCGTGACCTTTAAGGTTGCGCTGATGGTGAAGAAATATCTCACCTCCAGACCCGCGAAGTTCTGATTTTTGCCTCGCGTACATAAAGTAAAGAATAGCTTTTGGTAGTCGAGTCGTATCGGCTACCAAAAACTGTTTTTTTCATGTCGGGCGGTTGTGCTTTTTTTGAAAGCGCTCGCGATGTACCGTTTCTCTGGTAGGTGAAAGGATGATAGCGGATGGCAGAGAAGAGAGTTTTTTATAAGAGCGGCAGAAGGACGCGCCGTTTTTTTGCTTGCGTTTTATCGCTTCTTTTGGCGGCACTCATTTTGGGTTTGTCGGGGTGCGGCGGATCAGAGCCACCTGCGACGGAGGACGAAAAGCAGCTTCTGAAAAACCGTGTAGAAACGGTGAGCGTGGACGCCTACGGTACGATGGCAGAGTGCTTTGACGTTTGGAAATTTCCGCACGGATACGATATTTACAAGCTTCTCGAGGTGGAATCGGTAATTTATGAGCATTATTATAAGCCTATCGTTCCTGCAGAGGCGGCTCGCACGGCGGCGGATTGCTTTTTGAATCTGTTTTATGATAAGGTGCCGTTTTCGGATAAGACGGCGTATACGGATGCGTTGCTTCAGTGCATGATGCTTGCGCTGGGAGATGATTATTCGATCTATCGTACCGCCGCTGAATACGAGGAGTATTTGGGATACATGAGCGGCTCGTACGGCGGCATAGGAATGACCGTGCGCAAAAATTACGAGACCGGAGCGGTGGAGGTCATCCGTTTGACAGGCGAATCCCCCGCAGAGCGTGCGGGTGTGATGATCGGCGATCTTCTGTATTCGGTTGAGGGTACGCTCGTTACGAAGGAAACGATCGATGTGGCCTTCCAAAAAATGAAAGGCGATGTCGGCTCGGTGGTGCGCTTTGAGGTCAAGCGCGCAGATGAGATCATTCCCTTTGAGATTGTGCGGGAAAATCTCGACAATATGACGGTTTCGTATAAGATGCTGGAGGGAAATATCGCTCTTATCACCGCGAGCTCCTTTAAGGGAACGACCTTCAAATATTTTAAGGAATATATCGATGAGGCGGAGGCGGCAGGTGCCGTCGGCTTCATCTTTGATATGAGAAATAATCCCGGCGGATACCTCTCTTCCGTGCAAAGTGTGCTGGATTATCTTGCGCCCAAGGGTAGCTTGCTTTTCTCTTACGGCACGGAAAAGGAAGCGCCGGCAGAGTTCTTTTCAAAATCAGAGCATGCCATTTCGGTTCCCGCGGTCGTGATTTGCAATGAGGGAACGGCTTCGGCAGGCGAGCTTTTCACCGCGGCGTTCAGAGATTTTAACGATGCGGGGATTTTGAAAGCCACCGTCGTCGGAACGTCGGAGGCAACCTTTGGGAAGGGCATTATGCAGGGCTCGTTCCATTTGAATGATCAGTCGGTCGTTACGATGACGACGGCGCTCTATAATCCGCCCTGCGGCATAAATTATCACGGCGTGGGTGTGATCCCGGACGTGATCTGTGACGAGACCGAGGCGCATGCGGTGGCGCTTTCGGAGCTTTTAAAGCTGATTCAAAAATAAAAATAATATAGATATACACAGGAGTAGAGAACTATCATGGCAGAAGTAAAAACGTATACCCACGAGGGCTTCAAGGCGCTTCAGGATGAGCTGGATTATCTGGTAAGCGTAAAGGTGGAGGAGAATAAGAAGGATATCTCCACCGCCCGCGCATTCGGTGACCTTTCTGAGAACAGCGAGTATGACGAGGCGAAGGCCGAGCAGGGTAAGATCCATGCAAGAATCGCAGAGCTTAAGGAGCTGATCGCAAACGCAAAGGTTGTGGATGAGTCGGAGATCGACCGCTCCCGTATCAGCGTTGGCTCGATCGTAACTCTTTTTAATAAGGAGAGAAACAAGGAATTCACCTATCATATCGTAGGCTCGTACGAAACCGATCCCACGCAGGGTAAGATCTCGGATTCCTCCCCCATCGGTGCCGCGCTTCTCGGCGCGAAGGAGGGCGAAGAGGTTGTGGTTGAGGGCGCACGCGTGCAGCACCTCAAGGTTTTGTCCGTAAAGAGAGCAAGTGAGGATTAATGCAAAGAATTCTTTGCATATATAAAGAAAGGAGTCAAATATGGCACAGGAAAATTTGCAGAATAACGCAGAAGCTTTGAATAGCACGAGTGAGCTTGCCGTTCGCCGTGAAAAGCTTGCCGCTCTGGTAGAGGCAGGGCAGAATCCCTTTGAGATCACCAAATATGACGTAAACGCGATGAGTGCATCCATTCTTCGCGATTTTGAGAAAAACGAGGAGGCTCTTTCCGCCGAGGGCGCAGAGCCGATGCGCGTTCGCGTTGCCGGCCGTATGACCGGCCGCCGCATCATGGGTAAGGCATCCTTTGCCCACCTGCTTGACGGCGAGGGCAAGATCCAGATATATCTTTCCCGCAACGATCTCGGCGACGATTCTTATGCCGCATTCAAGAAGTGGGATATCGGTGATATCATCGGCGTTGAGGGCTTCGTTTTCCGTACCCGCACGGGTGAGGTTTCGATCCATGCGGAGAGCGCAGTGCTTCTTTCGAAGTCGCTTCTGCCCCTTCCCGAGAAGTTTCACGGTCTTACGAATCTTGAGCAGAGATACCGCCAGAGATACGTGGATCTCATCGTGAATCCCGAGGTAAAGGATACCTTCGTGAAGCGCTCGAAGATCTTAACGCTGATCCGCCGTTATCTTGACGGTAAGGGCTTTTTGGAGGTGGATACCCCCATTCTCGTTCCCCTCGAGATCGGCGCATCCGCGCGTCCCTTCGTCACGCATCATAACACGCTGGATATTGATATGTACCTGCGTATCGAAACCGAGCTTTACCTGAAGAGACTGATCGTCGGCGGTATGGACCGCGTGTACGAGGTTGGCCGTATCTTCCGTAACGAGGGTATGGACCAGAAGCATAATCCCGAGTTTACCTCCATTGAGCTGTATCAGGCGTTCACCGATTACTACGGCATGATGGACCTCGTTGAGGAGCTTTATAAGATGCTCGCCGAGGAGGTTTGCGGCTCGACGAAGATCACCTACCAGGGCAAGGAGATCGACCTTGGCAAGTGGGAAAGACTCACGATGGTTGAGGCAGTGAAGAAGTACAGCGGCGCGGATTACGACGCTTGGGAGAGCGACGAGCAGGCAAGAGAGGTTGCAAAGGCTATGCACGTTGAGGTGCCTGCCGATGCAACGAAGGGTACTGTTCTGATCGAGCTCTTCGACGCGTACGTAGAGGAGAAGCTCATTCAGCCCACCTTCATTTACGATTATCCCGTAGAGAATAGCCCCCTTGCGAAGAGAAAGCCCTCCAATCCTCTCTTCACCGAGAGATTTGAGTATTTCATCAATGCGACCGAGTACGGCAACGCATTCTCCGAGCTGAACGATCCCATCGACCAGCGCGGCCGCTTTGAAGCACAGGTTGCGAAGAAGCGCGCAGAGGAGCCGAACTGCCGTGCCGAGGTGGATTACGATTTCGTAACCGCCCTTGAATACGGTATGCCCCCCACAGGCGGCCTTGGCTTCGGCGTTGACCGTCTCGTTATGCTCCTGACCGACTCCGCTTCGATCAGAGACGTTTTGCTTTTCCCGACTATGAAGCCCGAAGTTTAAGACTTTGATTTCCCCACGCACCGAGCCCCTCCACCGTCGCATAGTCGCCGCGTGTCGAGGGTAAACCTCTCCTTCGGCTTCTTGCTTGGGGCGGTTTCGCGGCGGCGAAAAACATCCACTGGAAGTTTTTCTCCTCGCTACCCACGATGAAGCCCGAAGTTTAATTCAAGACGCTTTTTGAAAAAAGCTTGGCAAAAACTTTATATAAAAAAGAGTTATGGCGTAAAAACCATAACTCTTTTTGTATTGCTATGAATATCAGATTTTTTCCATCGCTTCGGCGATCAGGATGTTCGCACACTTGACCATGGCGTCCAAATAAATGTGCGTGATATCCGGATTGCGGAGCGGAATATTGCATTCCATATTGAAGTAGCCGTCGAAGCCCGAGCGGAAGAGGATGGGCAAAAGCTCGTCGAATTTCGCCGTGCCGAAGCCGGGGGCAAGGTGGCGATCCTCACAGGCGTGATTGTCATCCACGTGAAGGATCTTGATCTTATCCACGATCATTTTGAAGTCCTCGACCTGGCCGCGCTCGCTGACCTGCAGATTGGCGTGCCCGAAATCCCAGCACGCGCCGACGAAGGGAGAATCCATGCTCTCGATCAGCTCGATGTGATCCTCCACGTACCAAGGAAAGCAAGGAGCAAAGGTGTTTTCAACGGCAATTCCGGAGCCGTATTTTTCTGCGGTTTCGAGGTGGCGGCGGAGCATTTTTTGGCTCGCTTTCAGCGCCACTCTGCGATCGTGATCGCATTCGGGAGCGCAAACGGCGTGCCATGCGCCCCATTTTGCGCCGAGCATGGGCATCGCCTTCAGCGCAAAGCGTATCTGCCGCTCAGTGAATTCGTCGCTATACGTGCTTGGAAGAAGATCGTAAAAGGGAAGATGCACCTGCGAGCAAGCAAGGCCTGCCTTGTCGAGATTTTCGCGGATCTCTGCGATCCTCCATTCTTCCTTTCCGTTTTCAAAGAGCGAGGGGTGAAAGCAGAAGTCCACGCCCTCGTAGCCAAGCGCCTTCAGCTCCTTTAAGAAGGGCAGATCGAAGGAATGCACGCTGTATTCAAGGTCGATCGAAAGCTTCATTTTTTCGTTTCCTTCCCGAGAGCGCTCATTGCCTCGTCGATTAAGATATTTGCGGATTTTGCCATCAGGCCGTAGTAATAGAGCATAATTTCGGGCTGGCGGCGCGGAACGGAGCATTCCATATTGAAATAGCCGTCAAAGCCCGAGCGGAAGAGGATGGGCAGCAGCTCGTCAAATTTTGCCGTGCCGAAGCCGGGGGCGAGGTGGCGGTCCTCGCGCGCATGGTTATCGTTGACGTGCAGGATCTTGATCTTATCCGCGATCATTTTGAAATCCTCTGCGTGGCCGCGCTCGCTCTCCTGGAGATTGGCGTGCCCAAAGTCCCAGCAAGCGCCGACGAGGGGAGAATGCATGCTCTCGATCAGCTCGATATGATCCTCCACCACAGAGGAAAAGAAGGGGGCGAAAATGTTTTCCACCGCGATACCGACGCCGTATTTTTCGGCATAGCCGAGATGGCGCGCAAGCATTTCCTTGTTGGCCTTCATGGCAACCTTGCGGTCGTGCGAGCATTCGGGCGCGCTCACGGGATGCCAAGCACCCCATTGGCAGTCAAGCACCGTCATTGCTTTGCACGCGCCCTGCATCTGGCGCTCCACGAAGTCATCGTGGCAGGTGCTCGGAAGCCTCAGATCGTAGAAGGGGAGATGCACCTGCGAGCAGGTAAGCCCCGCCGCATCGAGATTTTCCTTGATACGCGCGATGATGCTCTCTTCCTTGCCGTCCCTGAAAAGGGAGGGGTGAAAGCAAAAATCAATGCCATCGTAGCCAAGTGCCTTCAGCTTTTTTAAATGGTCCACCTCGAAGGAATGGACGGAATATTCAAGAAACGTGGATATCTTCATTGTTTTACCTCGCAAATGCTTTATCCGACGGTGCCGCCCGATTCCTCGATCAGGATCTTCGCGCAATGCACCATGGCCTCGCAGTAGAGATCCGTGATCTCGGGATTGCGGAGCGGAATATTGCATTCCATATTGAAAAATCCGTCAAAGCCCGAGCGGAAGAGGATGGGCAAAAGCTCGTGAAACTGTACGTTGCCAAAGCCGGGGGCAAGGTGGCGATCCTCGCAGGCATGGTTATCGTCCACGTGCAGGATCTTGATCTTATCCGCGATCATTTTGAAGTCCTCCACGCGGCCGCGCTCGCTGACCTGCAGATTGGCGTGTCCGAAATCCCAGCAAGCACCAACGAGAGGCGAATGCATGCTTTCGATCAGCTCGATATGATCCTCCACCGCAGAGGAAAAGAAGGGGGCAAAAATATTTTCCACGGCGATGCCGACGCCGTATTTTTCTGCTGTTTCGAGGTGGCGCTTCAGCATTTCTCGGTTTGCCTTCATGGCAACCTTGCGGTCGTGTGAGCATTCGGTCGCGCTCACGGGATGCCAAGCACCCCATTTGCAGTCAAGGACGTTCATGAGCTTGAAGGCGCCCTTCATCTGGTGCTCCACCCATTCGTCGTGGCAGGTGCTCGGCAGTGTCAGATCGTAAAAGGGGAGATGCACCTGAGAGCAAACGAGCCCCGCCGCATCAAGATTTTCCTTGATCTCGGAAATGATTTTTTCTTCCTTACCGCCAACGAAAACCAAGGGGTGAAAGCAGAAGTCAACGCCCTCGTAGCCAAGCGCCTTCAGCCGTTTTAAGAAGGGGAGCTCGAAGGAGTGCACGTGATATTCAAGATCGATCGATAGCTTCATCTTATACCTCTTTGTATTTCAGCTCTGTCAAAGCATAACCGTCCACGCTGTCAAGCGTGATACAAACGCGTTCTCCGTCTTGTGAAAAGGGGAGTGCTTTGCCGAAGGTAATGCCGTAAGCAGATGTGATTTTCTTGCTTGTTTGCAAATAAATATTTACATTATTTGCGATTGCGCTATATCCGGGCATGGTATTCATGCAATGGATCATGTAGCGCTCGTTTTCTTCATCGTGGTATATAAGCACCTCGAGCCACGCGGGGGCTTCGACCTTGATCTGCCGCTTCTTTGCAGAGAGGATCAGCTGCGAAAGCAGTCTTCTGCCCTCAAAATGGCGGCTTTCCTCCAGCGGCACGGCAATATAGATCGCCTGCCCCTTGCCGTGCCTTTTTCTCGTGATCGCGGGATGAAGCGTGTCGGTGATGGGCGGATCGCTGATCGCGGATGAAAAGCGGTCGGCATCCGAGGATGAGGAGATGGGGAGCGTCACGTATGCTAAAATTTCGGTATCCGCATCGGCTCTCGTCAGCGTGGCGGCGCCGTTCACCGCGACGGGATATCCCTCGTCGTATTCGATAAATTCCTTCACCGATGCATCTCTTCTGCGGACGTAGCAGGTATTAAAGGGGCTCTCCTTCTCATAATGCACGCCGAGAAGCGCGGAGAGCGCAAAGTCACCGAGGCGCGTGCCCTGCTTTGTCAGCGTACCCGTCTGCTGCGTTGCGATCAGCGTTCCGCCGTTTTCCACGAAGGCGGTCAGCGCCCTTACCTCGTCCGCCTCCAGGATCCGCTGGTCGGAGATGAAGATCACGGGGGATTTTATTTGCGCGAGGTTTTTTCGCACGTTCACGTCGTAGGCGATATGCCTTTCGATCATCGCCTCGGCGAAATTGGTCATTTTGGAAGCGATCTTATCCTTGAAGGTGTGATGCTTCATCGGCACGGTATCGAAATCCACAAGCGAATTGTAATTGACGTAATAGGTCACGTCCGAAATGAGCTTTGCGTCGGGGGCGATATTTTCTCTTTCTCGCCTCGTTTTTTCGCCGATGCGGCGCATTCTTTCGTAGCGCTTTTCGTTGATCGTTCCCACGGGATCGATCGCATCAATGAAGGTAAAGGCGGCGTTATGCGCCAGCGATCCCCAAACCGAGTTCAGAAGCTCTTCGTCGGTCTTGGAAGCGGTGTGGGAGGAGAGATCGGCGCAAAGCGAGGTCATGAATTCCACGGGGCGGTTTTCGGTCGAATTGTTGAGGAGCTTGCAGATCACGCTGTACATGAGCGGAAGTCCGTAAAAATCGCCTGCAAGAAATTCGCTCTTTTTCACAGAGGCCTCGCAAATGCCGGTTTCAAGGCCGCGCACCCAGGCCGCATTCTGGAAGGTCACCGTAGCGTCGGGGCGGTGCTTTTTCACGGCATCGTGCACGATATCCAAAAACTCGCAGAGCCAGCGCTCTCTCGCGGCGCGGTATTTTGCAAAGGCGGGATCGGCATAGTCCACGGTATCGGGGATATCCACGCCCTCCTCGGCAAGCAGCTTTGCGCGGCAGGTGGGGCAAGCGCAGAGCGAATCGTACCAGTCGATCATATCGATCCAGATGCCCTCGAATGCATAACGCGCGGAAAGCGCTTCCACTCTGCGGCGCACGTGCGCGCGAAAGCCCTCGCTGTTCAGGCAGCATTTTCTGAAGCGCTCTGCGGGCTTTTCAATGGCGTTCACCTGCTCCCAATCGGGATGCGCAAGCGCCGCCTCTCTGTCCCAGATATTGTAATAGAGGATCACGCGCACGCCGTATTTTTTGAAGGCGTCGAGCCTTTCCCGAACGAGATCCCGCTCTCCGATGCCGCGGTGCTTGTGCTCCTCGTCAAAAAAAGCCTTGCCGAGGCAGTTCGACGTGTATATGATCGCACTGTCCACCCCCGAGGAGGCGACGATGCGCGCATATTCCTCGGAATCGAATTTCGAAAGGTAAGCGGGATCGGTGTCGGGTATGTGCATATCCACGAGATTTCTGAAAAATGAGTGCTTATACCATTTATCCATAGCTTTCTCTGCGCCTCTTAAAATATATTATATATTGGATTGTAGCAGAAACGCAAAAAAATGTCAATAGAATTTAAAAGTTAAAATTAAGTAAATCTTGTGCGCATACGGTTGACGGAGGAGGAAAGATGTGATACACTTCTAAATAGAAGAATGTAAGGAGGTCTTTATGCAGGACCGTATGGAGAACGAAAGCACCCGAGAGGGGCGGGAAAAATATGAGGGTGGCGACATCGTGATCCGCTCGCCCTTTATGCAGAAGCTTGAAAATTTCTGGTACCATTACAAATGGCAGTCCTTGATCGCGCTTTTTTTGGTGTTCACGCTTGTGATCTGCTCGGTGCAGCTTTGCACGCGCGAGGAATACGACGTGCACGTGCTGTACGCCGGCTCGGATGATATCAGAATGACGGCAGGGGACGGGCTTTCCGAATATCGGGTGATCTATTCCTCTTTGAAGCTTTGCGCCGAGGATTTTGACGAAAACGGAGAGACGGTGCTGAATTTTCAAACGCTTTTTCTTCCCTCCGAGGAAGAGATAGAAGAGATCAATCGGATCAATAAGGAAGAAAATACCGGCCTTGAGGTGCAAACGCACGTCGTGATGGAAAACGCCGATCAGTTCGATGGGCTGATGATCATCAGCGATTATTATCTCTGCTTCCTTTCCGAGGCCAATTATCTTTCTTACCGTGCGAAAACGGACGGATTTTTCGCGCCCTTGACCTCCTACGTTGGCGATGCGGACGTGCGCTATTACGAAGGGCGCACGGATGCGGTGTATCTGAACTCCACGGTCTTTGGGAGCCTTCCCGGCTTTAAGGATCTGGATGAGAGCACGCTGATCTGCCTGCGCTCGGTCAGCGAGGTGGCAAAACGCGCCGACCGCAAGGGAAGCGCAAAAAGCTTTGCCGCCGCAGAAAAAATGCTGAAAAACATTTTTGCCACGGTCGAGAGCACTGAAGGATAACAAGAAAAACACAAAAACAATACGAAAAAGAAAAGCATCTCCCTTCCGAGAAAAACGGAACGGAGATGCTTTTTTTGCTTGTAAATGCAAATAATTGTTTACAATACTATGCGTTTTCGTCGGAATTTTCGCGTTTCCAATAGTCTACGTCGTGCGTAAGTCCGATGGAGTCTGGATAGAAAACAGGAGATTTTCCTTCCTTTCTCTGCCGATCGTAATCCTTGATGGCACGGATGGCGTATTTGGAAAGGAAGAGGATCACGGGGATGTTGATCAGCGCCATCAGGCCCATGGTGATATCCGCAATGTTCCAGAGAAGATCCGCGCTGAGCACCGCGCCGATCAGAATGATCAGAGAGGCAATGACGTGGTAGGCGAGCATGAAGCGCTTCGAGGGCTGTCTTTTCAGAATGTAGATCAGCGCGCGATCCACGTAATAAAGGTTGCCGAGCAGAGTGGTGAAGGCGAAGAGCGCCATGGCGACAGTGATGAAGATCGGACCGAATGAGCCCAGGGTTGCCTCGAGGGACTGCTGAATGTAAGGCGCACCCTTGAGATCGGCGCTCGGCGTTACGCCGGAGCACATGCACATGAAGGCGGTTGCGGAGCAAACGAGGATCGTATCAATGAAGACCGAGAGCACCTGCACGAGGCCTTGGCGCACGGGGTGATCCACCTCGGCAGAGGCGGAGGCATTCGGCGCAGAGCCAACGCCGGCCTCGTTGGAAAAAAGACCGCGCTTGACGCCGTACATCACGCAAGAGCCGCCAAAGCCGCCGAAGATCGCGCGAAGGTCGAATGCGCCCACGAAGATCGCCTTGAACACGGCGGGGAGTGTTCCGAGATTGAAAGCAACGATGAGAAGCGCCACAAGAATGTAGGCAACGCCCATGAAGGGAACGAGCAGGGAGCTGACCTTGATCACGCGCTTGCCGCCGCCGATCAGGCAGTAGCCGACGAGCAGAGCCGTGATGAGACCGATGATCCAGGGCGTGATCTTTGCGTTGTAGAAGCCGTAGGGCTCGAAGGTGGATTGCAGATTGTAGGAAGCAAGCATGTTAAAGCCGAAGCCGTAGGTGAGGATCAGGAAGACGGAGAATACAACGGCCAGCGGGCGGGATTTGAGAGCGGCCTCTATGTAGTAGGCAGGGCCGCCGTAACAGCCGTCCGCACCCTTCTTTTTATAGATCTGTGCCAGGGTGCTTTCAATCAGCGCGGATGCGCTTCCCACGAGGGCGATGAGCCACATCCAGAAAACCGAGCCGAAGCCGCCGAGGCAAAGCGCGGTGGAAACGCCGATGATGTTACCCGTTCCCACGCGGGAGGCGGTGGAAACCATGAGTGCCTGAAAGGAGGAAACGCCCTTTCCGTCCTTCGTTTTTTCGGTCACGGCGCGGAATTGCTCCTTCAGCATACGAAAGGGGGCAAAGCGCGTGGCGACCGTGAAATACAGTCCCGCACCTACGAGAAGAATGATCAAAATATAGCTGTAAAGCGCATCGCTGACGGATGCGACGATCTTGTCTAGCATAAACGGTTTCCCCTTTTTCTTTAATTTTAAAAACTACCAAAAACAAGCGAAAAAACTGCACCTCGTCTTTGTTTATTCCATGACGGTACCTTGTTTTTTCATAAGCTCCTTAAGATATATACCGCTCGTAGCCTCGCTTGGCTCGCATTGCAGGATAAGATACGAAAGCCCCGCGTTCAGGCAATCCTTCATTTTTTCCTTCTTGATCTGTTGTCCGTCAAGCAGGAGAAGTGCCCATCCGCTTTGCGTGTCGAACCGCACGGTTAGCGTAAAAAAGCCGTCCTTTACTTCCTCTTTTTTTATTTCAAAATAGAGAGGAGAGAGCGCGGGCGCGTATACGTCGGCGGGGTTAAACCATCGGTCGGAGAGCGTGACGTGCATAGATGCGCAGTCGAGTCGCAAAGCTATGCTGACCTCGCCCGCCCTCGCTGCGGGGAAGTTCCAAACAAGGCCGCGCGTTTGATGCATCAGCCGCTCGTCCGTCTTGCCGCCGATAAAGGGATAGTCGCGGTATCCGCCCTCCGGATCGGGCAGCATCACGGCGGATGAAATGCGGTTATACGAGCAATGCCCGTTGCCAACGTCCTCCATCGTGGAGCCGGCAATGCTTTTTAAATAGGTTTGAGTGGAAACGTTTTTCAGCCCCTCGATGAAGTCCTCCTTGCGTTCGGCTTCATAGAGCCAGCGAAGGTCGAAGATGAGAAGGCGGCGGCTGGCCGCGTTTTGCCCCGCGCTGACGAGCACCTTATGCATCGGAAGCTCCAGCGCCTGGAATTGATGCACGCTTTTGTCATTGGAGGCGCGGCTTCCCGCATAGCGGAAGTCCTCGGCGTTGCGAATGGGGTTCAGATAGATCTCCCGATAGCCGATCCAAGTTTTTCCGCCGTCCTCGCTGATGGCGGCGTGTGCCGCATCGCGGTTTGTGAATACGTCCTCCCAATAGCCGATTTTGATGCTTTGCGGCAACGGCGGTTTTTGCGCCTCGTGATCCTCCTCGGGCAGGGGCTGGGTGTTGTTCCAAAGCGCCAGCAGGCGGCCGTCCGAAAGCGGCAAGAGAAATGCGGTCGTATTCGTGCCGTGGAAGGGGCTGATCTCCATTTCGGAGAAGGTTTCTCCTCCGTCCTCCGAAACGGCCTGATAGAAATAGTCGGTCGAGGTGCGGATCAGCATGAAAATCTTTCCGCCTCCGAGATCTGCGGCCACGGGCTCACTGCCGTTACAGATGCTCCAGCGGATGCCCTTATGCGGGAAGGCTACCTCGTGGCGCGGTGGTGCGGGCAGCTCGGTGATATGGAAGGTATCTCCATAGTCGTCCGTGTAAAGAAAGGCGGGGAGATTGATGCCGTCCTCTCGCTTTCTCTGCGCGGTAGTGAAGATACGATCGCTATCCTTGCATTTTTGCGGCAGAAGCTCGCAAAAGTACATATGCTCCGAGATCTTTTCCTTTCTCGGTGAAGGATCGTCCGGACCGACGGTGGAGCGAAGAACGTACGTACCGTCTGCCTCGACCTTGGTTTTGATATAAAGTCCCTTTTCGGGGACGTAGAGACAAGCGCCCATATTACCGTTGTCGTAGTGCAGTGTCCAGCTGATGCCGCAGTCCGAGGAGGAAATATAAGCCTTTCTGAAGTCTGTATCAAGTCTTCTTTTCTTGTAAATATTGCCGTATTCGCGCAGCTCTCCATCGGGCATGAGCATAAGCGAGCGCCCTGCATCCGCAAGCGGCGTTGCCACGATCTTCGGCTCGTAGATATGCGCGAGCATATCGCGTACCTCTTCGTTGAGGCGGGTGGCCCACGGGTTGAATGATTTCATTGCCGTATCTCCTCGTAATTAAAACGTCTTTGCCGAGCCGAAATCGCAAATGGTGTCGATATGCCCTGCGGCCTTGGCGGCTTCTAATTTTTCCTTTGCGCCGATGATTGAGACCGAGCCGTCCGCGAGCAGGGAAACGAGGCTCTTGGCCTCAGCGAGGATCGCGGCCTTGTCGATGGAAAGGAGCGCCCTTCTGAAGGCGAGCTTATCCTCCTTGGTGCGGCCGCGCAGATAATCCGCCGTCGCCGCCTCGCCTTGCATGTGCGCGGAGAGCAGGGGATCTGCCGCGCCGAGCGTGCCGATGATGATATCCGTCAGATCCTCGCATTCCTCGGTGAATGCCTTGACGAAATCCTCGCATCCGCGATATACGGAAACGGATGCCTCGGGAGATGGATCGCGGTAGGAATAAAAGGCTGTGTTCGCGTTCTTTCTGTGCACGAGTCCTGCGCCGTACGCGCCGTTTTTCACGCGGATCTCGCTCCAGAGATATTCATAGGACAAAAGATGGCGCAGCACGAGCGCCGCGGGCGTGTAGCTCGCAAGGCGGCCGCCCTGAACGGCGTAGGCAACGCGTGCCGCCGTGGCGATGCCCTCTCGCATTTTCGGAAGAAGAGGAATGGAAAGCTCACCTTTGCTACCTTCGCCGTTTCCGAAAAGAGAGATCAATTTTTGAATGAAGGCAACGTCCCTGTCACCGGTCAAGGTGGTGAAAACGCGCTCTTTTGTAAAGAATTCTTTGCAGTATTCATCGAATTTATTGAAAATGAAAGGCCATTTTTCTTCAAATGCCGCATCGAGGGCCTTGATGAAAAGATAGGCCTCGTAGCCGGAGGCGTATTCCACCATCGCATCGGGGAGGCTGACGGTGGCGAACACGCGCCCGAGGGCGGCGGTGTGCCCCGCGGAGAGGATATGCTCCTCGTAGGCGAGCCGCGTTTGCTTCAAAAGGTTCTGCACCTTCTCCTTGTCAAAGCGCGTTTCTTGCAAAACGTCGCGAACGATCGCGAGCGCCTCGTCCTTTTGCGATGGCAAAAGGGAAAGATGCAATCTGATGTAGGCGCGCGCCTTTTCGGGATCGTCTTCGCCGACGAACTCAAGGCTGAAATGCAGAGCGCCGAGGTGCGCCTTGGTGCGGTTTTGCAGCCGAAGAGCGGTGCTTTCGCCCGCATCCATTGCGCCGAGCGATTGGCACAGAAGCGTAAGAAGCGGCAGATCCTCCTTCGTGACCTCGGGGATCTCGAAGAATGCGTCGGCGTAGAGAATGCCGTCGGTTGCCACGGGGTGATACAGCAGGCGCACGCCGTCGAGATCGATCACCTCGGTTTCGGTGAAGGCGGTCTCCTTCGGAATGTCCGAAAGCGCGAGCGCGGGCAGCGATGCGAGCCCCCCCTCGGAGTCGGGAGTGTCCTGCCATTTTTTCAGCGCGGCCTCCTTTTCGCGCACGATTTTTTCCGCATCCTTGCCCATGCCGGCGAGCAGAGCCTCGATGCTCCGCTTTTCCTCTGCGGCGCGCTTTTCGGCAAGGCTCGGATCGGGAAGAAGATATACGGTGGCCGTGTGCGGATTTTCAAGGAACACCTCGAGCAAAAGATCCTTATAGAAGTCGGTCGTAAGTGCCGAGCGCAAGGATGCAAGCGTTTCGTTCAAGGTGAGGTTCTGCGCGGGATCGCCGCCGTAAAGCCAGCTTTCCATTGCGCTCATCGCATAGATGAGGCCGCGCGGATAGGTGCCGAAATCCTTCTCGCGGTGGCGGAATTCGATCTGGTTGAGTGCGGCGGTGAGCCGCTCGGTATCAAGCTCTTTTGCTGCCTCCTCGAAGACGGATCTTGTGATCCTTTCGATCTCTTTGAGATTTTCCTCCTTGGCGCCGCGTGCTTCCAGAATCATGGCGGAGTCGCGGATGCCGTCGTAGGAATAGAGCGAAACGTCCTCGCAAAGGCCGCCGTCAAGCAGCGCTTTTTTGAGCGGTGCTTCGTTAGAGCCGCAGAGCACGTCGGAAAGCACGGAAAGCGCGATCAGCTTTTCTTTTTCATCAAAGCGGTAGGAAAGGTAGCCGAGCGCGAGCCGCGCCTTGGGGGTGGAGTCGTCCTCCTCCTCGGGTGTTACCTCGTAATAATGCGTTTCTTCTCTGTGCCCGCGCGGCGGCTGGGGCGCGATATCGGGCACGGCGCTCTCCGAGCGCTCATATTCCGAAAGGAAGCGATCAAGATGCGCAAGCGCCGCGTCAATATCCATATCGCCGTCAAGGAAGATCAAGGCCTGCGAGGGGTGGTAGAAGGTTTTATGCGCGCACAGAAACTCTTCATAGGTCAGCCCCAGGATCGCGCCGGGCTCTCCGCCCGAGTCGTGTCCGTAGCAGGTGTCGGGGTAGAGAAGCGCCGTCAGGTATTCACCGAGCACGTCCTCGGGAGAGGAATACGCGCCCTTCATCTCGTTATAGACCACGCCGCTTGCGCCGTGCGTGCCGTCCTCCTCGGTCGTGATGTGGAAGCCCTCCTGCAAAAAGATCTCGGGGCGCGAGAGGATCGCGGGATGCAAAACGGCGTCCATGTAAACGTCCATCAGATTATGGAAATCCTTTTCCACGCGCGAGGATACGGGGTACATGGTCTTATCGGGGAAGGTGAAGGCGTTCAGAAAGGTCTGCATCGAGCCCTTGAGAAGCGCCACAAAGGGCTCCTTTACGGGATATTTTTCAGAGCCGCAGAGCACGGAATGCTCGAGAATGTGAAAAACGCCCGTGCTATCCGTCGGAACGGTCTTGAAGGCGATGGCGAAGGTTTTATTTTCATCGGGCCGCGCAAGGTAGCAAAGCCTTGCGCCGTTTTTTTCGTATTCCATTTCGTAAAGCGTTCCTTCCGTTTCGGGAAGCGCACGCACGCGCAGAACGCGGAAGCCGTGGAGCATATCGTTTGCTTTCATATCCACCTCATAAAGATTTTAAATTCCATTTTTATTATATTTATTATAGCACAAGTTTTGAAAAAATTAAAGCCTTATGCAAAAATATATTTTGCATTCCTCGAAATGCGCCGCCGTATCACGGATAAATGCTTCTTTTGTATTCTCCGGGCGAGATCCCGACCTCCTTTTTAAAGACGCGGCAAAAATATTGCGCGGAAGAAAATCCGCTTTGGAGAGCGCAATCCTCGATGGAAAGAAAGTCGTATCGCATCAGCTTTTTTGCATTGCCGAGCCGAGCCGAGATGAGGTATTTCGCGGGCGATATGCGATACTTTTCCTTAAAAAGCTTTCTGAAATATACCTCGCTGATGCCCGCCATCTCGGCAAGGGAGGAGATGCTGATGGAGCAATTTCCGTAGTGCTCGTCGATATAAGCCTTGGCGGCGCTTATGCGGTTATCTTGATTTTCGGGGGTGTTTTCTTGCTTCGCACACTTAAAAAGCAAGCCGTATATGTGATATAAGACAGACATGCAGTCGGCTTGCGAAGCGGGCGTTGCTGCTTGGTAGCAATTCAAAAGACCTGCGAAAAGGCCATCCATGTGTTCGGTGCCTTCCGTGTAGACGGCGGGCTTTTTTGCGCTTGTGTCCGAGAATTCGAAGTCGCAAAAAATAAATTTATAATTGGAGTCGTAAATATACATCGTGTATACCGATTGATACGGAAGGTAGAACACGTCACCCGCATGCACGGTGAAGGCGGTACCGTCGTCAAATTGATAGGAGCAGCTGCCCGAGAGGATGTAAACGAACGCATCGCTATGTCTGCCGGCATGCTTGAGCAGCCTATGGCAGTTTGCGTTATGCCCCTTGATGACTGCGATTATATTCTTTATAATGAGCGCTTTTTCTAAAATATCATTTTTCTCCATAGCATGCACCTCCGTTTTGATTCTATCACTTTTTTCATCAAAAATCAATAAAAAACTTTTATTTTGTTTCGAAAAGTGCAATTTTGCCGATAATTCATATTTACACAAAAATTCTCCGATGCTATAATAGAGCCGAAAGGAAGTGAACGTATGCCTTTTTCAAATGAAGAGGTTTTGGATTTTATCCATCGGTACGCAAAGGCGGATTGCGATCACGTTTTGCACTCGGACTGCGAAAGAATTGAAGAAATGCTCGATCGGTGCGAGGTGGCGATACCGCAGGAAAATCGTTTTTTTGTAATTCCCGATCACGGCGGCTTGGCCGATCGCGTTACCCACGAGAGAAAGCGCGCGGTGCTTGCGCCGTTTCTTTCAAGTCCGCTTTATCAAAACAGCGCATCCTTGGCATACACAGGCGCTTGCGATTTCGGGCATACCAGTGCGGGATGGGAGAGCGTGATCTCTCTCGGCATCCTCGGCTTGAGAAACAGGATCGTGGAATATGCCGCGCGGTGCGCCGAAAAAGTGAATGGATTTTATGAGGATCTGTTGCGGGTTTACGATGCCGCGCTTCGGTTTATGCGCCGCGCATCGGATACGGCTTTTGCGGCAGGCAAACAAGAGATGGCATACGGATTGAGAGCGCTTTGCGAGCATGCGCCCTCGAATCTTTTTGAGGCAATGCAGACGTCTATCGTTTATTACGCGCTTCAGCAATATTTTGACGGAACGGTTTTGCGAACGCTGGGACGCCCGGACGGCCTCTTTTATTCCTTTTATGAAAAAGAAGATTCGGCGGATGCGGAAAAAATGATCGCGGATTATATCGCGGAGATCGACCGCTTTCATGCGGTGGCAAACATTCCGTTTGCGCTTGGCGGCTCGGATGAAGAGGGAAGGGATCTGACGAATGCGCTTTCCTATGCTTTCTTGCACGCCTATGGCTCTGCACAAACGCGGAGCGTCAAGCTTCATCTTTTATGGAATGAAAAAACGCCGACCGATTTTTTGGAGGCGGCGTTCCGATATATTCGAGCAGGGAATAACAGTATCGTTTTTATGTCGGATCGGTGCGTGATCCGCGCCTTGGAGGGGCAAGGGGTTATGCATAGCGATGCGGCTCGCTATCATATCGTCGGATGCTATGAATGCGGCGGCGATGAGGAATTGACCTGCTCGTGTAACGCGAGGGTGAATATCCCCAAGGCGCTTGAGCTTGCATTGAACGGCGGCCGCGATATGCTGACGGGCGAGCAGCTCGGCCTCGAAAACGACGGTCGCTTTGGTACGTACGAGGCGCTTTTTGCGGAATTTTGCCGTCAGCTTTCGTATCTTTGCGGATGCGCAATGGAGCTCACGGATCTTTTGGAGGCACAGTATTCTAAAATTCATTCCGCGCCGATCCTTTCGGCCACCTACCGCTCCGCGCTGGAGAAAGGGGGAGATCTGTACTGCGATTATACCGCGAGATACAATAGCTCCTCGCTGAATGCGATCGGACTTGCGACCGCGACGGATGCGCTTGCGGCCATTCGCAAGGCGGTGTTTGAGGATCAAACGGTCAGCCTTTCGCGCTTTGTGGAAATTTTGAAATCCGATTGGGAAAACGAAGAGTGCTTCAGATTGCTGATCAAGAATAAATATCCAAAGTATGGCATGGGCGATGCCCGCACCGATGCGATTGCCAAGAAAATCGTGGACGCGCTCGCGGATGCAGTTCGCTTAAAGCCGAATGCGAAGGGCGGAGGATGGCGCCTCGGCCTGTTTTCTATCAACTGGAGATGGGAGCTCGGCGAGAAAACCGCCGCCTCGGCCGATGGCAGATGCGCGGGCGAGCCGCTTTCTCAAAACACGAGCGCAAGCTTCGGCGCGGATCGCGAGGGCACAACGGCGCATCTTCTTTCCGTGGCAAGCATTGATGCGGCGAGAGTGCCGAACGGTGCGATCGCGGATATTGATCTGCATTCCTCGGCCGTGCGCGGTGAAAACGGCATCCGCGCCTTGGTTTCGAGCCTTGTTGGGTATTTTTCGCTCGGCGGCTTTGCCGTGCATTATAACGTTTTGGATACCGAAACCTTGAAGGATGCAAGAGAGCATCCCGAAAAATATCCGAATCTGCAGGTCAGGCTTTGCGGCTGGAACGTGCGCTTTACGTTGCTCAGCGAAAAGGAACAGATAGAGTTTATAGAAAGGTCAATGCGATGAAGGGATGGATTTCGGGAATTAAGCGTATGGAAATTCACGACGGCGAGGGCTTGAGAACTACGGTGTTCTTTAAGGGCTGCCCGCTTCGTTGCTTGTGGTGCCATAACCCAGAGAGCCTTTCGTTTGAGAGGCAGATCGCGTATTTTAAGGGGAAATGCATCTTTTGCGGTGCTTGCCGCGGCGAGCGAACCGCCGAGGCGGCTGAACGCTGTCCAACGGGGGCTCTTGCGGTATACGGCAGGGAATACGAGGCCGAGGCTCTTGCCGAGGCTTTGAGTGTCGATGCGCCGTTTTTCGGTGAAAAGGGCGGCGTAACGCTTTCCGGCGGAGAATGCCTTGCGCAACCGGAATTTGCGCTCGCTCTTGCAAAGGCTCTTTTCGATCGCGGCATCGGCGTCTATATCGATACCTGCGGATATACAAGGCGCGAGGTGCTGGAAAAGCTGATTCCATACACGGAAAAATTTTTATACGACCTCAAGGCGATTTCCGAACAGGTGCATCTTGATTGCACGGGAAAAGGGAACGCGCGGATCTTGGATAATCTTGCTTTCCTTTGCGAGAGAGGCTGTAGGGTGGAAATTCGATACCCGCTTGTGAAGGGGTACAATGACGGCGAGTGCGAAAGAATTGCTGAATTTCTTCGCGGTCTTTCGGGTATTGAAAAAATAAAGGTGCTGCAATATCATAGCTTTTCCGCATCGCGCTATGAGGCGCTAAAAATGCCTTGTCGTTTGCCTACGGAGCAAACCGCGGTGGAGGACGTGGAGCGTGCGGTGCGCGTGTTTGAAGGCTTCGGCCTTTGTGCCGTGGACGGCGCGAAAGAGGATTGAGAAAAAACGCGCCGCGCTATGACTTTTGGGGAATTTCTGCGAAAAAAGGAAAGAATTGTTTGCAAAAATATTCTTTCTGGAAGAAAAAACGGCGAATGAATCTTTAGATCCAATCGCCGTTTTTTTGTTTATTTTTTTGCTTTTAAGTAAGATTTGCACCGAAGCGCTTGATCTTTCTCGTCGTCGTTTTTTCAAGCGCATCGTTCAGCACCTCGATGAGGTGGATATGCTTATAGCTTGGGATCTTGCTGTTTACAAGCTCGATCACCGCGCGCAGAACCCCCTCCTTTTCTTCGGCAGAGGGCTCGTGTCCGAGCTTCTCGCGCAAAAATTCAAGGTTCGGGAAGATCTTTGCCTTGATCTGCGTTTTGCCGCTCGCGCGGTCTGCCACCACGATCACGTCGCCGATCTCGGAGAATTCGGAGAGGCGCGTTTCAAGCTCCTCGGGGTAGATGTTCTTGCCGTTTTCGGTCACGATGATATTCTTTTTTCTTCCGGTGATGTAAAGCGCACCGTCGGGATCCATTCTGCCGAGATCACCCGTGCAGAACCATCCGTCGCGGAAAACCGCCTTGGTCGCTTCCTCGTCGCGGTAATAGCCGAGCATGATATTCTCGCCCTTGGCGAGGATCTCTCCGATGCCGTCGCCATTCGGCTCGTCTATCTTCAATTCAACAAAGGGAATGGCTATACCCGTGGACTTGGGATTGAAATAAAAATCGTTGTTTCCGGCAAGTAGCGGAGCGCATTCCGTCAAGCCGTAGCCCTGAAGCGTACGGATGCCGAGTGCGGCAAAATCGTCTACCAGCGCGGTGTCGAGATCGGCCGCGCCGACGATGAAGAGGCGAAGCTTGCCGCCGAGCGTTTTTCTGACCTTGTGCTTGATGATCATTCGGATCGGAAGCGGCGTTTTCGCCAATGCCTGCGAAAGCGTGAGGTCGCGATAGAGAGGCTGATATTTTTTCGGGCAGTCCTTTGCGATACTGCTCTTGATTCTCCGCGCCAGCGTCTTTAAAAGCTCGGGAACGACCACGAGAATGGTCGGCGCGTATTCCGAAATGTTTTTCGCGATCTTCACAAGAGATTCCGCGTAGGTGATACAGCCGCCCTTGGAAAGCACGGTCAGATGGTCAAGCGTGCATTCGTAGGTGTGATGCAGAGGAAGGATTGATAAAACCGTGTCGCTTTTTAAGAGCTTCACCATCGAAACGGTGGAATGAATGTTAGAGCAAACGTTGCTTTGCGAGAGGCAAACGCCCTTGGATCTTCCCGTCGTTCCGGAGGTGAAGATCAAAATCTGCATCTCGTTTTCGCGCGGGCTCGGAATATCGGTGGCGTGGTTGATCGCGCCCGCTTTCTTTGCGAGGGGGCGGATCTCGCGGAAGGGAAGAAGCTCGTGCGCCGTGCCGATTCTTTCGGCGCATTCCTTGTCGGAGCAAACGAGGCTGCATTCCGCCGCAGAAAGAAAGCTCTCGATATCCTCCTCGCCAAGCTCCTTGTCGAGCGGTACGGCGACGCCAACGGTTGCGGCGGCAAGATACGACAGTATCCATTCGTAGCAGTTTTTGCCGATCACGGCAATGCGCGTGCCCTTCAGACCGCGCGAAAGCAGAGCGGAGCAAAGACCGTAATATTCTTCCTTGAAGGTCAAAAATGAAATTTCCTCATAATTTTTTTCGGAATGCTTTATGCGGAAGGCGGCCTTGCGCCCGTATTTTTGCGCACAGCTGTCGATGAGTGCGCGAAACGATGCGTGCTTCTGCTCTTGATAGATTTTTTGCATGGGATGAGATCCTTTCTTCTTTTTGCGGCTCGTTTTTTACCGAAACCATTATACACTTTTAAGGTGACTGCTTCGTAAATTTGCAGGACGACTTTGTTTACCTTGAGTTTACCGCAAAACAAAAAGCCGAATGCATGGATATCATTCGACTTTTTTGATATTCAATTACGGTTTTGCGATTGGAAGAAGCACCGTGAACGTGCTGCCGACAGCCAATTCGCTCTTAACGCTGATCTCGCCGCCGCAAAGCTCAACGATTCTTTTTGCTATGGATAAGCCGAGTCCCAGTCCTTGCGATGCGTGCGAGCTGTCACCCTGATAATAGGGATCGAAGAGATGATTTAAAATTTCCTCGTCCATGCCCTCGCCCGTATCCGTGATCTGTACGGTGACGGCCTTCTCGGTCAGAAAATTGCGGATGGTGATCTCGCCGCCCACGGGGGTGTATTTTACGGCGTTTTCCAAAAGGTTGAGCCACAGATGCTGGAGCATTTCCTTGTTGCCGACAAAGCGCACCTCGGTAAGATCGGCGTTGAAGTCGATTTTCTTTTCAAGCCATTTTTGCGACAGAATGATTGAGCAGGCGCGCAGCTGCTCGCTGATATCGTATTCCTCGGTATCGGTAACGATCTGCTGCGCGGTCAGCTTGGAGAGCAAAATGGTGTTGGTGGCAAGCCTTGAAAGTCTGGCCGATTCGTCCACGATGATCTCGAGATATTGCCTGCGCTCCTCCTCGGGCAGATCCTTTTCGAGGAGCAGGGAAGCAAAGCCGTTGATAGATGCGATCGGCGTTTTGAACTCGTGAGAATAACTGTTAATGAAATCGTTGCGCAGTATTTGCACGCTTTCCAGCTCGGCGCACATGCGGTTAAAATCCTCGTAGATCGGGGTGATGGCGTGCTTTTTATCGGTAGGGATCTTGCTTTTATAATCGCCACTTGCCACCTTTTTGATCGCAGTCGAAAGCGTTACCACCTCGCGCTCGCGACTTCTGTAAAGGATCACGTTCAGGGGCGCAAGCGTCAGCACGAGGATCACAAGCGTACCGATAATTTCGTAGAGGACTGCCGTGTAGGTGTTCGTCACGTTGAAGACGTCGGCTACAAGCCAGGTCAGAAAAACAAAGGAGCTCAGGGCGATCGCGATGTTGCTGAGAGATTGGAACACAAGCTGCGGAATGATCTTCGCAGGAATGTTTTTCACCTTCTCCTTGATCTCGTTTTTTACCTTTTCCTTAATTTCGTTTTTCATCGGGGGTGCCTCCTCCCGAGAGGTCGGCCTTGTAGCCGAGCCCCTTGATCGTGATAATGTTGAATTCTGTAATGCTCTTCAGCCGGTTTCGGATACGGCTCACGTGCGTTTTCACGGTTTCCTCGCCGCTTTCCGCATTCATGCCCCAGATGCTGTCAAGAAGCTGTTCCTTGGAGAAGATGCGGTCGGGATAGGAAAGAAGCTTGAAAAGAAGGTCGAATTCCTTTTTCGGAAGCTCTATATATTCCGTATCGGAATACACTGCGTATTTCTCGGAATCCACCACAACGCCGCCGATCTCGATCTTCTTGCTTTGCGCAATATTGGCGCGGCGCAAAAGTGCACCCACGCGCCATAAGAGCTCGTCGCTGCTGAAGGGCTTGGTCATATAATCGTCCGTTCCGAGAGAGAAGCCGTGCTGCTTATCGTCAAGACTTTCCTTGGCGGTCAGCAAAAGAAAGGGCAATTGGTTTCCTTCCTCGCGAATGGTTTTGAGAAGCTCGTATCCGTCCATGCGCGGCATCATAATATCCGCGATCACCATGTCAATGCCGCCGCCATGCAGAATCTCAAGCGCCTCCAAGCCGTCCGCCGCCGTCGTCACCGTATAAAGATCGCCAAGCCTCGCCTTGGTCAGCAAGCGCATATTCCTGTCATCGTCCACGATCAGTATGCTTGCCATGTGCACCTCCTGAAAAATCGTTATGCCGCAAAAGCAAAAAGCGCCTTGCGGTTTTGAAAGCAAATTGCCGTATTTGATTATACCATGAAACCGTTTCTTCTTCGTAAACAAAAAATCGCATAAAGTTTACCGTGAGTTTACCTTCAAGCTGTCATTTTCTCGGAGCGCGGCAAAACCGAACCGGATTTTGCGCCGATGGCGCAAAAACACAGTGAGAATCGCAGGTAGCAGCTCCAAGGAATGAAAAAAGCACCCCTATTGGGTGTTGCTACCCAGGTATTCGCCAAAGGCGAAAATACCCACGCCCTGCGCCTGGTGTGCAAGCACCCCGATCTTCGGGCGGGGTAACCGAACTGGATTTTGCGCAAAGCGCAAAAACTCGGTGAGAATCGATGGGGAGCGGCGCTGAAAAGAGAAACACCCCCGCTATTGCGAGGGTGTTTCTCTTTTTGGAGCTGCTACCCAGATTCGAACTGGGGACCTCATCCTTACCAAGGATGTGCTCTACCAACTGAGCCATAGCAGCGACCTTTATCCGTTACGGACGACAATTATTATAGCAAATCCTTTGGCGTTTGTCAAGGGGTTTTTGAAAAAAAATCAAACTTCCTCTATATGTTTCTGAATTTGGAAGGATTCACACGGAATACGCGCTTAAAATACCCCGAAAAATAAGCTAAGTCGCAAAAACCGCAGGAAAGTGCGATTTCGCTTACAGAGAGCGAGGTGTTTTGTAAAAGCGAAACTGCCTTTATAAGTCGCACGTGAATTAAATATTTGTGCAAGGGGAGTCCCGTTGTGTTTTTGATCAGCGTGCTGATATGGTTCGGATGATAGTTAAAAAACGCGCCGATCGAGGCGTTTGTCAGCGGAAGCTGATAATTTTCGTGAATATATCGGATCACCTCGGCTTGAATCGCGGTTTCGCCGCCTGTCGGCATTGCGCGCTCGGCGCGAACCGCATCGATAATGCAGTCTGATAAAAGATAGCTCGTTTTTTCTTTAAAAAACTCAAGACGGAGTGAATACTCGCGGACGATGGAGGAGAGCCTTTTTTGAAGGATATGCATGTTTTTCAGATAGAGAACGCCGCCAAGCGAAGGGGCATTTTCAAAAACGACGGGAGATAAAAGCATTTCCTTTTTGAAATTCTCTTTTTTTACGGGGAGCGCGGGCGCGACGTGTGCTTTGGCACTCATATCATAGTCAAAATTGATCTGAAGATAGCCAACACTTTCGTTTGGCGGAAAAATCCGATAGGGAATTCCGGAATTTATGATGATCAGGTCATCCCTTTCCAGTACGTATTCTTTTCCGCCCGCCAAAATTTTTCCCTCTCCGCTTTGAACGAAAAACAGCCTTACGTCCACGGCAACCATTTCGTCAAAGCTTGCTTTTTCGTCCGGATTGAAACTCTGCGCATAGCGCACGAAGGGACACATCTCGTTTAGCAACATAAAAGCATCACCAATCTTTATTTTACACAAATTTTTGTTTAAAAACCAAATTGATTATACCATAGGTTTATGTTAAAATCAAGATATGAAAAGGAAAGGGAGAAAAAGATGAAACGAGATCTTTTTGTGTTTTCCGGTCAATCTAATATGATGGGAGCTTCGGTTTTTCCTCCGAAAACGGAAATTTCGTTCGTTCGCTCCTTTGAATATAAGCACAAGGCACGCCGCTTGGGAGCGCGGCGGGGTGAATTTTCGGCTGCGGTGTATCCCGTTGGTGAATTTTCCTATAAGGATATGGATGCCGCTTATGCCGCTTCGCTTTTGGATGCAACGGGGAAGAGCCGCTTGGAAAACTATATTGAAAACACCTATTTTTGCCCCGCGATGTCAAATCTTAAATCCGAGAAAGAAAAGAGCGTGCACGTCTTTGCCGAATTTTCGGAAGCAACTGCCAAAAGCGGCGTATCGCTCGCGCCCTTTCTTGTGTGGCAATGGGAGCAATGCGGCAAGGCGTGCGCGTACGCCCATATTGCAAAGGGCTGTGTTTCGATCGATTATTATATGACCGAGGAAATGGCGGAGGAGTATGCGAAAAGAATCCGAGCATACAACCGCGAAAACGGTTGTACATACGATACGGAGCTCTCAAAGACGTATTGCATTGCGGGTGCGGCGGAATACTTCTTCGAAAAAAGCCGCGATTTCTTTAAGGATGCCGAGGCGCGCTTCGGAAAGGAGCTTTCGGGCAATAAATGCTTTTTCTGGCTTCAGGGCGAGTCGGATGCCGGGTGCTCGGCGGTCGAATATGAGATCAAGATGGACATTTTGTGGGAAGGACTGAAGGCGATCGGCTTTTCGCATTTTTTCTGCATCCGCATCGATTACTTCGGAGCGGATGGCATTTATAAGGTGATGGCGGCGCAGGAAAACTTCGTTTCTCGCCATAAGGATGCCTACATGCTGACAAGAGCCGCCTCGTATCTTGCCTATCCCGGGCAAAATGAGGAGGAATGGTTTATAGAGCCGCCGTCGGAGGAATACAGGCTTTGCCGCGACAGCTTCTACGGTTACCCAAACGATCACATTAACGAAAAGGGATTTTCGGTGATTGCGGAGCACGCTGTGAAAAATCTCTGCCGCGTGCTTTCGGAAAACAAAGAGCCGTTGCTTGAAAAGGAAAATATACGATTTTTGACAAAGGAGTAAGTTATGTACAACGTAAAGCTTTCGGAATACATTCCCGAGCCGAATCCCGTGGCGCCCGATCGAATCGTCGCCGCGCATTACTATGCGGCGTGGAAATACGGTGCGGCAGGGCTTCACAACGGATTTGACGATCTTGCCGAGGATTTTCCCGACAGAACGCCCTTGATGGGGTACTACGATGAGGAAAACCCCGAGGTCACGGACTGGGAGATTAAGTGGGCAACCGAGCACGGCATCAACTGCTTTATCTACTGCTGGTACAGAAAAAAGGAAAATCAAGGCAAGAAGGTTACCGTTTCCGATCTTCGTTGCGGCCATGGTCTGCATGAGGCGCTTTTCAATGCAAAATTTCGGGAGAAGATGAAGTTTGCCATCATGTTTGAAATTTCGCCGCGTTGGGGCGCAACGGATGCGGAGGATATGCTTGAAAATCTGATGCCCTTTTGGATGGAAAATTATTTCAAGAGAGAAAATTATCTTCTCATTGATAATAAGCCCGTCTTGTTCGTGTTTTCTCCCAACCGCATGGCAAAGGAATGCTTTTCGGATGCGGAAAGCCAGAAAAAAACCTTTGACCTCTGCCGCGAATATGCAAGGAAATGCGGGTTTGACGGTATGGTGTTTGCGGCCTGCAACAACGCGCCGAGGAGCGAGATCCGTGATGACTTTTTGGCACGCGGATTTGATTTTCGATTCGGATACAATTCGGGATACGATGCTCCGTGCGACTATTTCTCGGACGAAGAAAAGATCATCGAGGGACAGTGCGCGCATCTGTTGAAAAATCTTGCGGTGGGAAATAAGGACTTCATTCCCACGGCCTCCTGCTTCCAGGATGCGACGCCGAGATTCTCGCAAAGATGGATCGATCTTGGATACCGATTCAGGGATTATGGGCACATATGGTATCTTTCTCCCGAAAAATTCAGAAAGCTTCTCGGGGAGATGAAGAAGATCTGCGATGCACTTCCCGAGGATGCGTGGGCGAGGAAGATCCTCATGATCGATAACTGGAATGAATGGGACGAGGGGCATTTCGTTGCGCCGAGCCATCAATTCGGCTTCAAATATCTGCAAGCCATCCGCGAGGTTTTCACCGAAAGAGAAAATCTTCCCGATTACCGCACGCCGCAGGATCAGGGCTTTGGCGGCTACAATACAAGCTGGAAGACACCGGATTTCTCCGCGCTTTGCGAAAAACGCTTAAAAGAAAAGGGGAAGGAATAACCGCCCCTCCGACGCGATAAGCGCGAAAACTGTCGGTTTCCCTCTTGATTTTTTTTGACAATCGTAGTAAAATAATATGGTACGTCAAAAAACGGAGTGAAAAAATGATAAAAAGAATGCAAAATAAACCGCAGCGCACGCAAGATGATATCCGCATGCTTGGATTCATGCTTTTTTTGAGCGCATATTTTCTTCTGTGCTCGCTTGCCGCGCATCTCATCTTAAAGGAAGGAAATTTCTTCTCATCCCTTGCGAAAATGCTTCTTTCGCCGAGCCGCCTCGTGACGGATTATTTTGCGCTTTCGGGGCTCGCGGCCACCTTCTTTAACGTCGGTATCTGCGGTCTGATCGCAAATGCGGTTATTTATTTTTCGTGCATGCCCGTGAATGCGACGGCGTTTGCCGCCTATCTTCTCGTGGTGGCGCACGGCTTTTACGGATTGAATTTCTTAAACCTTTGGTTGCCGATGCTCGGCGTGCTTCTGTATTGTCTTGTGCACCGCCATCCCGTTCGCGAAAACGCGCATATTATGCTTTTTGCCACGGCGCTTGCGCCCTTTGTGAGCGACCTGCTTTTCTCTTATCCCCTGCCGGATAGAGATGCGTTCGGATTTTCGGTGATCGGCCTCGTGCTTTCGATCCTTCTTTCGATCTTTTCGGGCTTCTTTGCCCCTGCGGTTCTGCCCGGAACGGCGGCGATGCACCGCGGCTACAGTATGTATAAGGCAGGGCTTGCGCTCGGTCTTCTCGGTCTTTTTCTGTATTCCTTCCTCTATCCGAGCATGGGAATTGCCGAGCCCGCGCCGTCCGTGACGGCGAATATGCCGAAGCCCACGCTGGGTTCGGCACAGGGCATTTTTGCCGAGGCGAGCCTTTTCGTGCTTTTCCTTATTTCGCTCGTGCTTGGCTTTTTCCTGAACGGGAAAAGCTTTCGCGGCTATCGCGATCTGATCCGCGCCAGCGGCTACGGAACGGATTTCTATCACCTTTACGGTGTGCCGATCTGCTTTATCAATTTCGGCGTGTACGGCTTTGCTCTGCTTGCCTATCTGAATGCGGTGTTCGCGCTTCCGCTCCTGATTCCCGGCTTGCCCGCCGCGGCGTGCTTCACGGGGCCGACGGTCGGCGTTGTGTTTGCGGCGCTCTCCTTCTCGGCGGACGGTCAGCACGTGCGAAATATCGCGCCGATCGCCCTCGGATATTTCTCGCTTTTCGTGGTCTGTGCGCTCGGTTGCGTGGCACTTGGCCGCCCCGTGGCATGGACGCTCGGCACGCAAAGCTACGTGAACGGATTCGCGTTTGCCACCGGTCTGTGCCCGCTTGCGGGTAAATACGGTAAGCGCTTCGGAACGCTGGCAGGCTTCCTCGGTGCCACCATCTGCACGGTGACCGACGAGATGCACGGCGGCTTCGTTTTGTATAACGGCGGCTTCACGGCGGGGCTTGCGGCGCTGATTTTGATCTGCCTTCTGGATTTTTATCATATCAAGCCCAAATATCGCGACGATACCGAGCTTTGACCGTTATCTTGGCGGTAAGAGCAAAAGAAGTCCGATCGCCGCCGCACCCATAGAAAAAAACACGAGAATTTTACAAGCCCTTTTCGGCGAAAGCCCCATCCGCAGCAGAAGATGATGCAGGTGGCCGCGATCCGCGCGAAAGGGGCTTTTTCCTTGCAGAATGCGCCGCCCGACCGAAACGAAGGTATCAATCGCGGGGAGGGCGAGAAAAAAGGAAAACTCCGTGCGCAGGCGGCCGCCGATCGGTGTCAGCGCAAAGACGGCAAGCGAAAGCCCGAGCAGCTGCGCGCCCGAGTCGCCCATAAAAAGCGAGGCGGGCGAGAGGTTGAAGGGGAGAAAACCGAGCACCGAAAAGAGAAGCAAGAAGGCGAGCGCTCCGATCCCTCTTTCGCCGTGATAAAAAAAGGTGATGCCGAAGGAAAAGAGCGCAACCATCGAGGAGCAGGCGCAAAGTCCGTCGATGCCGTCGGTGAAATTCACGCCGTTCATATAGAGAAGAAAACGGTAAACGCCGTAGCCGTAGCCGAGGAGCGTGGGGAGGGGAAGCGAGACCGAAAGAAAGGTTATCTCGGAGGGGATGCCGAGCACCGAGAGCGCGATAGCGGCGGCAATCACTTGGAAAACGAGCTTTGCCGCGGGGGAAAGACCGCGCGTGTCGTCCAGAACGCCGCCGAAAAAAATAATGCCGCCCCCGATCGCAAGCGCCGCCGCCGTTTTTTCAAGCGGACGGAAAAAGAGAAGCATGCAAATGCAAAAGGAAAGAAAGATCCCCACGCCGCCGAAGCGCACCGTCGGCCTTGCGTGTCGGTGGCGCCCCGCATCCGGGAGGTCTAAAGCACCGAGCACGAGCCCCGCGCGGCGCACGGCGGGCATGGAGATCGCAGAGAGCAGGAATGCAACGAGAAAGAAGAAAACACATTTCATCGGCAATAAAAAAGTGGAAGAGCGAATCGTCGTCTCTTCCACAGTCTTTCTTTTTGATATGTAAATATTAATTTACAAAACCGATCTTTCTTCTAACCTTGGACATGGTTTTTCTTGCGTAGTATGCCGCTTCCTCTGCGCCGTTTTTCATGACGGATTCGAGGAATGCCTTGTCTGCCATCAATCGGTCAAACTCGGCGCGCACGGGTGCAAGTCCATCGGCGCAGGCTTCGCCGACGGCAAGCTTGAAGTCGC
Source organism: Eubacteriales bacterium (assembly GCA_045630385.1). GTDB lineage: Bacteria > Bacillota > Clostridia > Oscillospirales > CAG-272 > UBA1740. Next base: position 33,271 of record JAZQTA010000142.1, read on the forward strand.
CGTAGCCCTTGCCCGCAAACTCTTTTTCGATCTCCTCGTAGGTCTTGCCGGTGAACGCGCGGTAGATGGTCATCAGGTTGTTCACGCCGTCCTTACCGGGCGCGTAGCGCACCTCGGCCTCGGAGTCGGTTACCGCCTTTTTGAATTTGCGGATCATATCGTCCTTGGAGTCGAGAATATAAACCACGGCGTTTGCGTTCTCGTCGGATTTGGACATCTTCTGCGTCGGCGCGGCAAGCGACATGATCTTCATCGTATCGGTTGGAATATAGCCCTCGGGCACGGTGAAGGTATCGCTGTAGATCTGGTTGAAGCGCATGGCGATATCGCGCGCAAGCTCGAGATGCTGCTTCTGGTCGATGCCGACGGGCACGAGGTCGGTCTGATACAGAAGGATGTCGGCGGCCATCAGCGTGGGGTAGGTGAAGAGGCCCGCATTGATATTCTGCGCATTTTTTGCGCTTTTATCCTTAAACTGCGTCATGCGGGAAAGCTCGCCGTGCATCGTGTAGCAATCGAGGATCCAGCCGAGCTCGGCGTGCGCGGGCACGTGCGATTGCACGAAAAGCGTGTTCTTCTTCTCGTCGAGGCCGCAGGCCATGTAAAGCGCCAGCGTTTCGTAGGTGCGGCGGCGAAGATCTGCAGGCACCTGGCGCACGGTGATCGCGTGCATATCCACCACGCAGTAGAAGGTCTTGTATTCATCGGAAAAGCGCGAGAAGTTTTTGATCGCGCCCAGATAGTTTCCTATGGTGAGGTTTCCCGAGGGCTGCACCCCGGAGAACACGGTTTTCTTATCGCCGTTCATAAAAAAGGTCCTTTCGAGAGTTCGTTTTCATCTTTTAATTATACAACCGCCGGCTCGCTTTGTCAAGTCCAAACCTCTTTTTGTATGCAAAATGCGCAAAAAAACGTGATAAGACCGCTTTTTTGTTTCGAAGTTTGTGGAAATCTCTAAAATTATCAAAAATTTAACGAAAATTTTCGCATGGTATTTACTTTTTGGTTATTTTGTGTTATAATAACCGATGGTGTGTATGCACGCCGCGCTATGTGAATATAATTAAATTTTATATATGGAGGAAAAACCAATGGTAGAAAGAAAGAAAATTTCTATGGATGGTAACACCGCCGCTGCGCACGTATCGTATGCGTTCACGGAAGTTGCTGCCATCTACCCCATCACCCCTTCGTGCAATATGGCTGAGGTTACAGACACCTGGTCTGCTTCCAACAAGAACATTTTTGGCGAGCCCGCAAAGAACGTGTTCGGCACGAACGTAAAGGTTGTTGAGATGCAGTCTGAGGCAGGCGCCGCAGGTGCGGTTCACGGCTCTCTCGCTGCCGGTGCTATGACCACCACCTACACCGCTTCTCAGGGCCTTCTTCTCATGATCCCCAACATGTACAAGATCGCAGGCGAGCTGCTTCCTTGCGTGATCCACGTATCCGCAAGATGCGTAGCTTCCCACGCTCTTAACATTTTCGGTGACCTTTCCGACGTATACGCTTGCCGCCAGACCGGCTTTGCCATGATGGCAGAGAGCAACGGTCAGGAGGTTATGGACCTTGGCGCGGTTGCTCACCTTGCAACCATCAAGGGCAGAGTTCCTTTCCTGAACTTCTTCGACGGCTTCCGTACCTCTCACGAGATCACCAAGGTTGCCGCTTGGGATTATAAGGATCTTGCAGAGATGGTTGACTGGGATGCCGTTGCCGCATTCCGCAACAGATCTCTCAACCCCGAGACCGCTCCCATGCTTCGCGGCTCTGCGGAGAACGGCGATATCTTCTTCCAGCACAGAGAGGCCTGCAACCCCTACTACGATGCGCTTCCCGCGATCGTTGAGGAGTACATGGGCAAGGTAAACGAGAAGCTCGGTACCGACTATAAGCTCTTCAACTACTACGGTGCACCCGATGCAGAGCGCGTGATCGTTGCTATGGGCTCTGTTTGCGACGTAGCAGAGGAAGTGATCGATTACCTCCTTGCTAAGGGCGAGAAGGTTGGTCTTGTAAAGGTTCGTCTGTACAGACCCTTCGTTGCAGAGAAGCTTGCCGAGGCAATTCCCGCAACCGCAAAGGTTATCTCCGTTCTTGACAGAACCAAGGAGCCCGGCTCTCTTGGCGAGCCCCTTTACCTCGACGTTATCGCAGCTCTCAACGAGGTTGGCAGATGCGGCGTGAAGGTTCTCGGCGGCCGTTACGGTCTTGGCTCGAAGGACACCACCCCCGCTTCCATCTTCGCAATTTACGAGAACATGGCAGGCGCACAGAAGAACCACTTCACCGTTGGTATCGTGGACGATCTGACCGGCCACTCTCTTGACGAGAAGGTTGCTCCCAACACCGCTCCCGTAGATATGATCCAGTGCAAGTTCTGGGGTCTTGGCGGCGACGGTACGGTTGGTGCAAACAAGAACTCCATCAAGATCATCGGTGACCACACCGATAAGTTCATTCAGGCATACTTCCAGTATGACTCCAAGAAGACCTCCGGTATTACCATCTCGCACCTGCGCTTCGGTGATAGCCCCATCAAGTCCTCTTACTATATCAACAAGGCAGACTTCGTTGCTTGCCACAACAACGCATACCTTAACAAGTACGATATGATCTCCGACGTGAAGCCCGGCGGTACCTTCCTTCTTGACTGCCCCTGGAGCGTTGAGGAGCTGGATCAGCACCTTCCCGCATCGGTTAAGACCTATATCGCAAAGAATAACATCAAGTTCTACACCATCAACGCAACCAAGATCGCAATCGACCTCGGTAACGCAAAGGTTAAGAACACCGTGCTGCAGTCCGCATTCTTCTCTCTTGCAGGCATTCTTCCCATCGAAGAGGCTCTTGAGTATATGAAGAAGGCTGCATACAAGTCCTATATCAAGAAGGGACAGGCTATCGTTGATCTCAACTATGCGGCAATCGACGCAGGTAAGGACGCTCTTACCGTTGTAGCAGTTCCCGCAGAGTGGGCAAACGCAGGCGAGACCGCTCCCGTAGCAAAGGCTACCGGAAGCAGAGCTTCTCTCGTTGAGTTCGTAAACGATATCGTTGTTCCCGTTGGCAGAATGCAGGGTGACAGCCTGACGGTAGGCACCTTCGCTAAGTATGCAGACGGTACCTTCCCCCAGGGCTCTGCGGCTTACGAGAAGCGCGGCGTAGCAGTTTCCGTTCCTCAGTGGAATCCCGAGACCTGTATCCAGTGTAACAACTGTGCGTTCGTATGTCCTCATGCCTGCATCCGTCCCTTCGCTATGACCGAGGAGGAGGCAGCAGCCGCTCCCGCAGCAACCAAGTTCACCAAGAACCCCGTTGCTAAGACCACCTACAAGTTCACGATGGCAGTTTCTCCCCTTGACTGTATGGGATGCACGCTTTGCGTAAAGGCTTGCCCTGTTACCGCAAACGCCGCAAAGACCGGCAAGGCTCCCGCAATCGAGATGAAGCCCATCGCTACGCAGTACGAGCAGCAGGCAGCTTACGATTACGCTGTTGCTAAGGTTTCCGAGAAGCCCGAGCTTATCAACGTAACCGTTAAGGGTAGCCAGTTCAAGCAGCCCCTGCTTGAGTACTCCGGCTCTTGCGCAGGCTGTGCAGAGACCTCTTACGCTCGTCTTATCACCCAGCTCTTCGGTGAGAGAATGTATATCTCCAACGCGACCGGTTGCTCCTCTATCTGGGGTGGCTCCGCTCCCGCAACGCCCTACACCGTAAACAAGGAAAGCGGCTGCGGTCCCGCTTGGGCAAACTCTCTGTTCGAGGATAACGCAGAGCACGGTCTTGGTATGTACCTTGGTCAGAAGACCATCCGTGAAAGACTCATCGCTATGGTTGAGGAAATGAAGGCTTCCGACGAGTCCAAGGCTGCTGCCGAGAACTTCCTTGCAACCAAGGATAACGGCAATGCAAACGCCGCTGCTACTAAGGCTCTTATCGCAGAGCTCGAGAAGGCTGCCGCTGCAGGCTGCCCCGTAGCTCCCAAGATCCTTGCTGAAAAGCAGTTCCTCTCCAAGAAGGCCGTTTGGATCTTCGGTGGTGACGGTTGGGCATACGATATCGGCTTCGGCGGTCTTGACCACGTGCTTGCATCCGGCGAGGACGTAAACGTAATGGTATTCGATACCGAGGTTTACTCCAACACCGGCGGACAGGCTTCCAAGGCTTCCAACATCGGTCAGGTTGCGCAGTTCGCTGCTGCAGGTAAGGCAATCGGCAAGAAGAACCTTGCAGAGATCGCAATGTCCTACGGCTACGTTTACGTTGCTCAGATCGCTATGGGCGCTGATATGAACCAGACCTTGAAGGCAATTGCTGAGGCTGAGGCATATCCCGGACCT
>JAZQTA010000143.1:0-5136 GCA_045630385.1 Eubacteriales bacterium
GTCAAAGACGGAACATAGCACGAAGTGCCGCCGTGCAAACGGTGGGCGAGCAAAGAGTATGCCATGCCGTCGCTGTGCGACGGATTCCATGCACCCTGCGGTGAGATTACATACCAATCCTTCGGATTGGATAGAAAAAAGGCCGTTCGAAAACGGTCTTTTTTCTTGGTGCACCTCCAGGGACTCGAACCCTGGACCCACTGATTAAGAGTCAGTTGCTCTACCAGCTGAGCTAGAGGTGCATTATTTAACTGCGAGAAAAATTATAACACAGAAGGGCGAAAATGTCAAGAGCTATGCAAAATTTTTTTAGGCAAAAGTCGAGGTGCGTTTTTTTCGCACCTCGACTGCATTTTTCTTTTTATTGAAAGAAATTACCAGAACTTCTTGAAGTCGGGGTTCAGCGCACGGCAAAGCGCCTCGAGGTAGAAGTAGTCACCCCAGATGCAGCACTCGTCGATGCCGAGGTTGCCTGCGTAGTAGTAAGTACCGTGGAGAAGCAGACCGTCCTTACCGTCACCCTCGCAAGCGGCATAATTATCGATGAGGGATTCAAGAATATCGTTCATAGCCTTCGCATAGCGAGCCTTATGCTCTGCATCGAGGGGCATATCCTTGAGCGCCTGGTTCAGACCGCAAACGGCAATGGATGCGGCAGAGGAATCGCGGGGCTCTTCACCGTCGGTGAAATCAAGATCCCAGTATGCAACGTTATCCTTGGGAAGGCGTGCAATGTAGTAATCTACGATGCTGTAATACTTGTTCAGGATCTCATCGTTATGCATATAAGCATAGGTAAAGGGAACGCCGGTGACACCCCAAGCCTGGCCGCGGGACCAGCAGCTGGTATCGCTCTTACCCTGCTTCGTGCCGCCGCCCAGACGAGCGCCGGTTTCCTGATCGAAGTAGAAGTTCTGGAAGGTCGATCCGTCGTCACGGACAACGGTTTCCATCGTGGTGTTGAAGTGAGAGAAGCCCTTTCTCGTGAACTCGGAGTCACCGCTTGCCTGACCTGCGAAGTAGAGCAGGTTGATGTTCATAAGACAGTCGATGATCAGGCGGTAGAGCGCCTTGGACTCGCAGTTTGCTTCGCCGGCAAGCTGAATGAACTGGCCCTTCTCGCGGAATCTGTTGCCAAGCACGGTAGCGGCGGCAATCGACTTTTCAAGGTATCTCTTCTCTCCCGTGCACTTGTATGCGGCAACGGTGGAAAGCGTGAAGTTAAATCCGATATCGTGGTCACCCATACCAACCATGTTATCCACTCTGTCGATAAAGGTTTCGACGAGCTTCTTCGCAAGGTTCAGATACTTTTCGTTCTTCGTGTAATCGTATGCAAGGAAAAGCATACCGGTGTAGAAGCACTGCGTCCAACCGCCGCGGTTTGCGCTGTGGTCATACAGACCGTCCTTAGAAGAGGAATTGGGGAAATCCTCGGTGAACTTCTCCATAAGTCCGTCAAGCTTCAGAAGCGCTTTGTCCATCGCCGCCTTCAGCTTATTCTGATCAATCGTTACGTTCGTCATATTCGTTTCCTTTCGGTTGCCCCCTTGCGGGGTATTTGATACGGCAAGAGATTCATACGAGCGCCGACGACGGCGGATATTCCCGATCGCCTTGCCCATCATTCTTACACAAAACCATTATATTACAAACAAAAAAATATTTCAAGTGCTTTTCGAGAAAAAGCGCATAATTTCTTGTCATACCGCTCGCGCGCCTACTTTTTCCGCGATCCTCGGAACTGCGCCGGCGTCATCCCCGTGGCGGCCTTGAAGTAACGGCAGAAAAACGAGGTGTCACGAAACAGAAGCAGATCGGCAATTTCGGAGGAATTCAACGCCGTGCGGCAAAGGTAGTCCTTGGCCTTACTGATCTTGGTCTGCATTCTGTACTGCACCGGTGAAACGCCCGCATATTCCTTAAAAAGCCTTCTGAAATAGCTCTCGCTGACGTTGCACATCTCGGCGATCTCTTCCATAGACATAGAAAGATTGCCGCCCTCCAGATATTCGATCCCCTTACAGATGACCTGATATTTTGCATCCAGCGTATTGCTCTTGCTTCCGAGGATGGAGATCATCTCGTACAGTCCGGATTTCATGGCGGCATAGCAGGGGATGCTTCCCTTATCCGCGCCGTCGATCTTTTCCACCAGAGCAGAAAACGCCGCGTTGCGGTATACCTTGATCCCGCTTTCGAAAACGATCGGCTCAAAAGCCTCATCGAAAAGCCTGAAATTGATACCGACCGTGCAGGCGGATTCATTTTCAAAGCTGTCAAAGCGGGCAGAATACTCCGTGCCCTCCGGCGCATAGACCAAGGAGCCCGCTTCGGCAACGGCTTCCTTCCCTGCCGCATCCGTATACACCGCGCGGCATCCCGAAAGGTAAACGAAAATATTATGCGCCTTCGGTTTCCCGATGCAAGAAAAGGTTTTGTTCATTCTCCAATACTGCCTGAGAGAATTGATGGGCTGTACCGAATAATTATATCTATATAGCATTTCGGGAGAAATCGTTTTCATCTAAATCACCTTCTTTATCGGATGAAAGATACGAATATGATAACACAAAATATATAAAATGTCAAACATTTGTGTCGAAAAGTTATATGATTGTGCCAGTAAATTATATCCATTCTGTGCTACAATCAAAACAGAGATCAATCAAAAGCGGCAAAACGCCGCACAAAAAGGAGATCGTTATGAAAAAAAGATTCACGGTTGCCGTTCTCGGATGCGGAAGCAGGGGGCTTACGTATTCCGAAAACATGTTTATTAAAAAGGATAGATTCGAGATCGTTTCGCTTTGCGATCCGAACCCCAAGCAGCTTAAAAAGATGAAAAAGGTGCTTCCCTTAAAGGGTGTATCGGAATTTTTGGAGCCCGACGAGTTTTTGAAGGAGAAGCGCGCGGATCTTCTGATCATCGCATCGCCCGACCGCGAGCACGTGCCGCAGGCGCTCAAGGCGCTTTCGCTCGGCTACGATATTCTTCTTGAAAAGCCCGTCAGCGACGACAGAGAGGAGATCGATGCGCTTGTAAACGCGCAGAAAAAGTACGGAGGCAAGATCATTGTCTGCCACGTGCTTCGCTACGCCCCCGCCTTCGTGAAGTGCGAAGAAATTCTGCGCTCCGGCATTCTCGGCAAGCTTTACGCCATTGATGCAAACGAGAGAGTGGCATACTGGCATTGGGCGCAGGCCTACGTGAAAGGCATGTGGGCAAGCATGGAGCTTTCGCACCCCGCGATCTTGGCAAAATGCTGCCACGATCTGGATATTCTCGTCGGCTATGCGGACAGCGAATGCGACACGCTTTCCTCGATCGGAGCGCTTGGATTTTTCAAGTCCGAAAACGCCCCCGAGGGCGCGGCAGACCGCTGCTTTGAATGCATACACAAGGACACCTGCGCTTATAGCGCAAAGCGCATCTATATCGATGCATGGCACGAAGCGGGCGAGCCCGAATTCGTTTGGCCCTTCAACAAGATCAGCCTCGTGATGCCCACGGTGGAGGAAAACCTGATCGAGGGCATCAAAACGCACGATTTCGGCCGCTGTGCCTTCAAGCAGAAGGTGGATATGATCGACCACCAAATGGTGCAGATGACCTTCAAAAACGGCATCCGCGCATCGCTGAAGATGACATTTGCCGCCACCTCGGGCAGGCGCATCACCTTCTACGGCACGTACGGCGAGTTGATCCTTGACGAGCGCATGGATGAAATCCACATTCTCCCCTTCGGAAAGGAGCATCAGGTGATCAAGATCAGCGATCTGATCAAGGGCGACGTCGGCCACGGCGGCGGCGACGGCGCGCTGATTAACGAGCTTTACGCAATGCTCACGGGCGAAAGGGACATGAAGACCTCGCTTCAAAAATCCGTGGAATGCCATCTGATGGGCATTGCCGCAGAGGAATCCCGAAAAAGCGACGGTGCTTTGGTAAAGGTACATAAGGACTGATATTCTTTCTGTGCCGCTCATACATTGCACGCATCTATGACGTGAGGATGCATGAAAAAAAACAAAAATTTTGAGATACCTACCGCAACTTTTGCTATTGCTTTATATTGAAAAAAACTGTATCATTAAATGAGAGAGAAAGCCAAGGCTTACATCCGAAAAAAAGGGAGATCGGGATATGAAAAGAAATTATGACGTGGCCGCATTCGTATGGCCCGCCTACACGGGCGACGAGCTGAGAACGCGCATCTTCTGGCCTGAAGGAATCGGCGAATGGGAAACCGTGCGAAACGCCCATGCGAAATTCGAGGGACACAAGTGGCCGCGAAAGCCGCTTTGGGGCTACGTGAACGAGGCGGATAAAACGGTCATGGAAATGGAGATCAACGAGGCGGCTGACCACGGCGTGAACGTATTCATTTACGATTGGTATTGGTACGACAACCGTCCGTTTCTTGAAAACTGCTTAAACGACGGCTTTCTGAAGGCGGAAAACAACAGCCGCATGAAATTCTACATCATGTGGGCCAATCACAATATCGGTTACACCTGGGATATAAGAAACAGCGACATGGAGGGCGACTACACCTTGGAGCAGCTGAACAGGAGTATGCTCTACACGGGGCGCGTTTCAAGAGAGCAGTTCGAGGGAGTTTGCGACCGACTGATTGACCGTTATTTCAAGCATCCGCGATATTACACGATCGACGGAAAGCCCGTTTTCATGATCTTTACTCTGCCGATCCTCATCGAAGGTCTCGGCGGCGTAAAGGAAACCAAGGACGCCCTCAATTGGCTGAAAAAAAGATGCGCGCAGAAGGGGCTCCCCGGCGTTCACCTTCAGCTCAATATGCACAAGGTTTGCTACGAGATCTATGATGGCGACCGCAAAATGGGCATCGACGAGGTGATCACCTATTTCGGCTTTGACAGCTGCACCAACTATCAAATGATCAACGTACTGCAAAGAACCGAGGGCACGTATGCGGATGCCGTGGAAAAAGCCAAGGAGGGATGGGAGCGGCTCAATGCCGACAGCCCCGTTCCCTATTTCCCGCAGGTTTCGTGCGGATGGGATAATAACCCGCGCTTCAAAGCGCTGAAAACCGTGCAGCTCGAGGGGGCAGATCCCGCACTTTTCAAAAAGGCTCTTAAAAACGCAAAGGA
>JAZQTA010000144.1:0-6129 GCA_045630385.1 Eubacteriales bacterium
GAGATTGCAGAGGACGGCAAGAGCTGCAAGATGTCCTACGAGGACGGCGCGGCAATTCACGTGCATCTTTTCTCGGATGCGGACGTGAAATTTGAGATCATCAGCTGCTACGACTTCCTTCTCAAGGATACCCAGCCGAAGGTTGAGGGCGAATACGATCGCTCCATGTATTCAAGACTTTTGGTTCGCTTCAACGGACTCAAAAAGTTCAATCTTTCCATCGTGGTTGAGCCCGTCGGAGATGCGGCACAGTACGCACTTCCCACCGCGGAGTGGAAAAATATATAAAGCTCCCGAACACCAAAAAGCACGGTGATAACCCAAGCGTTATTGCCGTGCTCCGTTTAATTAAGCAACCGTTTTAAAGCATAGCTTTTCATGCAAAAAACAGAACTTAAAGAGAGGTAAAAAATGCAACCGATCCGATACGAGCTTTGGGATAATGCGCCCGAACGAGGCGAATACGCCCCCTACATTCTTGCATACAAGCCGCAAAAGGCAAAGACCGAGGCAACCGTGCTTATTATTCCCGGGAGTGCTTACTGCATTGATCCCTCTCGCCCCATTCAGGAGGGCGACCGCGTTGCAAGGTATTTATGCGACCAAGGAATCGCGGCTTTCGTTCTGATCTATCGCGTATTTGCGACGGAGGGCTTCCCTTCACCCTTACTTGACGGCAGACGCGCCATGCGACTTTTGCGTTATAAATCCCGGGAATTCGGCATTGATCCCGAAAAGATCGTAACACTCGGATACTCTGCCGGCGGACACCTGGCGGCCTCGTTGGTTGGCTATCATGCGCCGATGGAGAGCGAAGGGGTTGACGAGATCGACCGAGAGGATTATCGCCCGAATTATCAAGCGCTTTGCTATCCCGTGATCTCGCTCGATAAGGAAAAGGCATACACGAACGCGGGATCCTCTAACGCCTTGCTCGGAGAAAAATATGCGATTCTTACGGACACCTTAAGCTTTGAAAGAAGCCAGAGCGCGCCCGTGCCGCCAACCTTTATTTTCCATAATTTTGACGATACGTGCGTTGGCGTGGAAAACAGCCTTCTTTATGCGGCAAGGCTCCGCTCTCTCGGCGCGGAGGTTGAAATGCATATCTATCCGCACGGCGGCCACGGCATCGGTATTCCGATCGACGATAAAAAGAGCTCGTTACATAACAGGGACTGGATCGAGCAGTTTATACGCTGGCTCGGCTACTATATTCCTTTTTCTGAAGAATAACGCATAGGAGTTTTTTTATGACAGAAGCAATTCAGAAGGGCGGAACGGACTACATTCACTCCCTCATCGCAGAGGGCATTAAAAGCGGAAAAAGATGCGCTACCGTGCACGGCAATTGGGAGATCGATGAGGCGGTTCGCCTACCCTCGAATTTTACACTGATTCTTGAAGATTGCTATCTTCGCCTTGCGGACGGATGCTACGCGAACGTTTTTGTAAACGAGCATAACGAGACCGAGATCGGCAAGACGGCGGAAGGAACGGACAGAAACATTTCCATTATAGGGCGCGGCAAAGCGATCCTCGACGGCGGCGAGCATAACGGACTCTCCGAGAAAACGCCGATCGAAAAACGCCCTGCTCCGCTTTATAAGAACAATCTGATCCTGTTTACCAACGTGGACGGATTTAAGGTTTCGGGGCTTCGGTGCATCAACCAGCGCTGGTGGGCCACAAACTTTATCTACTGCCATAACGGCTATATCGGGAATATGGATTTTTGCTCCGATGACCGAAGATTTGACGAAAGCGGCCATCTTGTGCACGGGCTTTTGCGATCGGAATATGACAAAATTTATATTCGGAATTCCGACGGTATTGACCTGCGCGAGGGATGCCAAAATATCGTGATCGAAAACATCACCGGCTTTACTGAGGACGATACCATTGCCCTCACAGGCCTTGCGGGGGGACTTGAGGCGGCCTTCCGCGTGGCGGGGCTTTCTTCCGATATTTGCAACGTATCCATTAAGAACGTGCGCGCGGCGGCTTACTGCGCGATCGTGAGGCTTCTGAACCAAGGGGATATAAGGCTTCACGATATCGAGATCGACGGCGTTTACGATACCTGCGAGGACTGCACGCATCTCGATAAAACCGGGCGCGCGATCCGCATCGGCGATACGCACATGTACGGATCGCGACATTGCACGAGGGATGAAACCTACAATATAACCGTCAAAAACGTATATGCTGCGGGCGACCATGCGCTCGTGCTTGCGGGTGAGATCGGAAATCTCGTGATCTATGGCATTGAATGTGCCGACGGAACGAAAATGTTCGGGTGAGAGCATGATCAAGCATCCGATCGATCCGATATTTGATGAGCATTCCTTGGTCCTCATTCTCGGAAGCTTTCCTTCCGTAAAATCCCGTGAGGTCGCGTTTTTTTACGGACATCCGCAAAATCGTTTTTGGAAGGTTATTTCCGCTGTTTTATCCAAAGAAGAGCCAAAAAGCGTGGCAGAAAAGAGAAATTTACTTTTAAAAAACCACGTTGCCGTATGGGACGTGATCGCTTCCTGCGATATTTCGGGGAGCGCAGACAGCACGATAAAAAACGTGACGCCCAATGATTTGAGAGCAATTTTAGACAAGGCCGATATAAAGGCGATCTTCGTTAACGGCAAGACCGCAAAAAAATATTACGATCTCTATATCAGGGATAGGATCGGGCGCGAGGCAATTTACCTCCCCTCTACGTCTCCTGCCAATGCGACGTATTCCCTGCAAAAGCTTGCCACGGCGTGGAAGCATGCACTTTCTCCGTTTCTTTTTCTACCGTAACTTATATTTCTCTCGAGGTAATTTATGTTTCAATCAAAAAAAGATTTTTCCGAGTTTTTCAAGGGATTGATCAATCCTTTGAAAAACTATTACACGCCCAAAAATGCGGGGCTGAAGCTTGGCAATTTCGCCGTTTCATATTCCGAGGACGTTGCCAACATGGAGGGATTTTCGCGCGTTCTTTGGGGGCTTGCGCCTCTATGGGCAGGCGGCGAAGATGCGGATGGATTTGCGGATATATACCTTCAAGGCATCATCAACGGCACAGATCCCGAGTGCGAAGAATACTGGGGCGAAATTCCCGCCTCATCCTCCGATCAACGTATCGTTGAAATGGCGGCGCTCGGTCTTGCTCTGATTCTCGCACCCGAAAAAATTTGGAAACCGCTGAATGAAAAACAAAAGAAAAATCTGCATGCCTGGTTATGGCAGGTAAACAACAATATTGAAAGCAATAACAACTGGCAGCTTTTCCCTCTCATCGTGAACCTCGGCTTCAAATGCGTGGGCGCGGAATACGATGCGAGGAGGATGAAGAGATCCTTGGCTTCGCTTGATAGCTTTTATCACGCAGACGGCTGGTATCACGACGGAAACTCTGACCAGGTAGACTACTACGTTCCCTTTGCTCTGCATTTTTACGCCTTGATCTATGCGAAAGTCATGGAAAAGGAAGATCCCGAAAACAGCCGCATCATCAAGGAAAGAGCTCTGCTCTTCGCTCAAAGCTTTGTCTATTGGTTTGATGAAAACGGCTCCGCGCTCGCGTTCGGTCGCTCGCTGATCTACCGTTTTGCGCAGTGCTGCTTCTTCAGTGCATGCGTTTTTGCGGGTATTGAGCCATTCCCGATCGGCGTGATGAAGGGGATCATTGTTAGGCACTTTGAATGGTGGATCTCTCAAAAAATTTTGGATGAAAGAGGTGTTCTCACCGTAGGTTATGCCTATCCGAACCTGAACATGGCGGAATTTTACAACGGCTACGGATCACCCTATTGGTCTTTGAAAGCCTTTCTTTTCCTTGCATTGCCCGAGGATCATGCATTTTTCAAGGCCGAGGCGCTTCCGCTCCCCTCTCTCGCTCCCCTCATCACGATTCCCGAGGCATATATGACTGTGCAACGGATCAACGGATATGCGGTCGCGCTCACGGGCGGACAGTGGGCCTCGTGGCATCCCACACATTGCCCCGAAAAATACTCGAAATTCGCCTATTCCTCTCGCTACGCTTTCAACGTTTCGAGAACGCGTGATTGCCTATCTGCCGCAGCGCCGGACTCCACACTTGCGTTCGAGGTGGACGGCAAGGTATTTTACCGAGAAAAATGCACGGAGCACCGCATCGACGCGGACGGAAGCCATTATTCCAAATGGTCGCCCTGCCGCGGCATTACCGTGGAAACGATTCTCACGCCCACGGAAGGCGGACATATCAGACGGCATACGGTGAACACCGATTTCGACTGCATAGCCTACGATACCGCATTTGCAACACCTCTTGGCGGTGGCGGCGAAATCCACGGCGAAGGCGAGGAAATGACGATCGTTTGCGAGCCGAATACGAACCTGATCTATCCGAAATGCGAGATGAAGGCCGTGAAATACGAATTCAAGAAAGGAAAAACCACCGTGGAAACCACGGTGATCTATCCGAAAGATTAAAATAAGATAGGGCGCGAGGATTCCGAGAAAAAGGATATCTTCGCGCCGCTTTTATATTTTTATTTAAATTACTCACCCATTTGATCCCACGCAAGGCAAGACCATTTGCCATCGCGATATTCAAAGATCGAAACCGAGCCGTTATGCAAAATTTCCTCCGTTGGGGTTTCGCCGCGCACAAGCTTCAGCATATGGCGAATGCTTCCCTCGTGGCAGAAAGCCGCGACGGCAGGCGCTTCGTTTTCTTCCAGCATCTCCTTGAATGCGCGGATGCGAGATTCGTGCATTTCCATATTTTCGCCGCCGTAGGGGAGAAAATTACGCGCCGCTCTGTTCTCGGCGTAGTCGCTTCCGTATTTCTCAGCGGCCTCCGTGATCAAGAGCCCTGCGAGCTCACCCACGCAAATCTCTCTAAGAAGCGGCGTTTCTATGCCCTTCGCGCCCGGAAGCGCGATTTCAAGAGTCTGCTTGGCTCTCAAAAGATCGCTGACGAAAATTTTATCAAGCTTCACGCCCGAAAGAATTTTTTTGGCGCGTAGAGCATCCGATCTTCCCTTTTCGGTCAGGGGGATCTGCGCCCAGCCCGCGTGCCGCTTCTCGGCGTTTGCGGTGCTCTCTCCGTGGCGGATCATATATAATTTCATTCTTTTTCCCTTTCATAATACACGGTATCATTCGTCGATAAAATTTTCAAATATATATTTTGCGCTATGCTCACAGTTTTTGCAGATCACTCGATCCGCAATCGCCTTCAGCGCATCGGTGGCGTTCTCGACGGCGAGGCCGAGCCCTGCGGTTTTGACGAGTTCCTCGTCATTGTTGCTATCCCCCACCGCGATCACGTCGGAAATATCCACGTTCAGCGCATCCGCAAAGGCGGCAAGCGTTTTTCCCTTGCCCGCGCTCGCCATATAGACCTCAAGATTGATATCCGAGGACTGCGCCGCGCAAAGCATTCCGCTTTCGTTGAAAATGCGCTTGCATTCCCGCATAGCCTCCGCGCTCTCAAAAAAGACGCAGAACATTTCGATCGCATCGGAGCGCTTTAAAAATGCATCATAGCCGTCCACTCCGACGGCGCTTGCTTCGATGATATCGCGAAAATACTGCCCTACGCGACACTTGTCCATATACTCGGCGTTGTGCTTTTGTTTATCGTAGTGGTTCACGCCGCTCTCATGCGTGAGGAGATACGTATTGTACGGCGCGAGCGTATCGAGGATAAACTGAACGGTTTCTGCCGGGATATAATGCGTGATAATCATTTTATTCTGCGATTTATCATAGACGGTCGCGCCGTCCGAGGTGATGACGTATCTGACCGCGGGCGACTCTATCAACTCCTTTGGGATCTCGCTCAAGGTGCGTCCCGTGGCGGGCACGAACTGCACGCCGTGCGCGCGCAGTTTCAAAATTGCATCCAAATTTTCTTTGCTGATGCTCTGATCGGGCATCAAAAACGTACCGTCCAGATCGCTTGCGACGATTTTATAGTTCTTTTTCATATTGCACCAATGCATTTTAATTTATTTTATAAAGATTATAACATATTCTATAGAAAAAAACAACACTTTGGACTTCACTCTTAAAAAAATTTACACGACGCAATCGTCCAAAAAGCACCTTAAAAGGCCATTGGTTCGCAATGACAATTTGAATTTTTCC
>JAZQTA010000145.1:0-5831 GCA_045630385.1 Eubacteriales bacterium
CCGCACGCGCGGATTGATATCATATCGAGTTTGAGCGGAGCGAAAACATATCGAATTTGCCGCAAGGCAAATATATCGAGTCGAGCAAAGCGAGACATATCGACATTTTATTCTTCATGCAAAAAACGGATGCCCTCACGCCTTCGCGGAGCATCCGTTTTCCTTATATTATCTTATGATCAAGCGAAAAGCTCCGCAAAGGGCTTCTTTGCCGCAAGCTTTTCATAATAAGCCTTCACAGCCTTGGCAAGAGGTGCGTCCTCGCCGATGCCGCAATAGGTGGCAAGCGCATGGAAAACGCCGTTCTCTTTTGCATCCTTTGCTACCTCGATCGCAGACTCGTCACTCTCGGGAGCGAAGAGCAGACCTGCGGCAATACCCGCCGTGATATAGGTCGCGCTGATGCCGAGCTTCTCGCAAAGCAGAGCCGCGCCCACAAGGCGGTCGTTAACGGAAAGCTTACGCTTCGTATCCTTGCCGACGCGCTCGATCGTGTCGCCGAGAAGCTTATTGTCAAAGCGCTCGATCAGATTGTCGGAGAACGCCTTCAGCTCCTCGATAGAAACGCCGTATTCCTTGCTGAGCGCCAAAGAAGCCTCGGCAAGCGCCTTCGTTGCGAAGCCTCTGATATCGGCGTCGGCATTCGCCTCCCAAATGAAGGTATAGCCGCGCAGATAGCCGAAATATGCGGTGAGCGCATGGCTCATATTGTGCATGAAGAGCTTGCGGCGAATGAAGAAATCGAAGGGCGCAAAGGGCACCATGTTCTTGATCTCGGGGATCTCGCCCTTGAAGGCGTGCTTATCCACGGGAAGCTCGCAATAGGGCTCAACGCATACGGCAAGAGGATTCTTCTGTGCGATCTCCTTGGGCGTTGCGGGCACCATGCGGCCGATGGAGGGCTCAACGAGCGCGATATGCGAATCGAAATACGCCTTCTCCGCATCGTTCAGATTTTCCTTTACGAGGCCTGCAAAATACTTGTCTGCCTCGATCATATTCTCGCAGATGATGACGTTCAGGGGTGCCTCGATCCCCTTCTCCATTCTGCGGCGCACACCGCCCGCAAAGGGAGCGGCAATAAACTTCAGAATATTCACGCCGACCGCGGTTGCCATAATATCCGCCGCCGCCATTGCCTCGGCGATCGCCTCGTTGTCGCGGCCGTTCACGCCGTGCACACCGGTCACCAAATACTCGCGATAATCGTCACCCTCGGTGATGTATATAGGATACTGACCGTCCGCGTTCAGCTTATCGATCACCGCCATATTCACGTCGATATAGGAGATATCGTAGCCCGACATATGGAAAAGCTGACCGATAAAGCCGCGGCCGATATTGCCCGCGCCGTACATAAGTGCTTTCTTCATAATAACATTAGACCTTTCGTATAAATAAATTATGGATAGACACATTATAGCACATAAAAAAGCAAAAAGCAATGTTTTTCGCGCCGATATTTTGCTTTTTCGATAATTTATTTTAAGATTTGTTGCAAGTTTTGGATTGACATTTCGGGGAAAGGGTGATATAATCACTAATAGTATTATAAGCGGCAAAGGCCGCAGCTTTTAAAGGAGATAAAAGATGAAAACGAAAGCAGTCCGTATCTACGGTGCCAACGATATTCGTCTCGAGGAATTTGATCTTCCCGAGATGAAGGATGACGAAATCCTTGCCAAGGTCGTTTCGGATAGCGTTTGTATGTCCACGCACAAGGCGGTGCTTCAGGGCGCGGCGCACGCTCGCGTTCCCAACGACATTGCGGAAAATCCCACGATCATCGGCCACGAATTCTGCGGCGAGATCCTTGCCGTGGGCAAGAAGTGGCAGCATAAGTTCAAGGCGGGAGACGGCTTTGCGATCCAGCCCGCGATCGGCTATCAGGGCAAGCTGGATGCCCCCGGCTATTCCTACCGCTTCGTCGGAGGTAACTCGCAGTACGTCATTATCCCCAACGAGGTTATGGAGTGCGATTGCCTTCTTCCCTACGATAACGACACCTATTTCTACGGCTCTCTGGCAGAGCCCGTATCCTGCGTGGTTGCAGGCTACCACACCAACTATCACACCAACAACTCCACGCATCTGCACACCATGGGCATCGTGGAGGGCGGTAACGCCATTCTGATGGCGGCGGCAGGACCTATGGGCCTTGGCGCGATCGACTATGCGATCCATTGCGACAGAAAGCCCGCTCTGCTCGTTGTTACCGATATCGACAACGCGCGTCTTGACCGCGCGGCCTCCATCATGACCGTGGAGGAAGCGGCGAAGAACGGCGTGAAGCTCGTTTACGTGAACACCAACGAGGTGGAGAACGCACACGATTACCTCATGGAGCTTACCGGCGGCAAGGGCTATGACGATGCCTTCGTTTACGCGCCCGTGAAGCCCGTCGTTGAGCTGGCGGACAGCGTGCTCGGCTTCGACGGATGCCTGAACTTCTTCGCAGGCCCCACCAACCCCGCCTTCTCGGCTATGTTCAACTTCTACAAGGTGCATTACAGCTTCACGCACATCTGCGGCAACTCCGGCGGTAACACTGCGGATATGATCGAGTCCATCGAGATGATGAACGACGGCAGACTCAATCCCACCGCTATGATCACCCACGTCGGCGGTCTGGATGCGGTCGTTGACACCGTAGTCAACCTCGACAAGATCCCCGGCGGAAAGAAGCTGATCTACAACTTTATCTCCATGCCCCTCGTGGCTCTTGCGGATCTCGCGGAGCTCGGCAAGGAAAATCCTCTTTATCGCGAGCTTGCAAAGATCGTGGAAAACAACAACGGTCTTTGGTGCGCAGAGGCAGAAAAGTATCTGCTTGCAAACGCAAAGCCTATGTAATTAAAAGCATAAGAAAAACGGCAGAAGCACCGATCGGCGCTTCTGCCGTGCTTATTTTAATGGAGAAGATGCAAATATTTTCTCCGTTTTTTATCGCCCGCCGTCGCGGTTTTTGCGGTATTTATGCATATGAATGTAACTAATTGTTTGCATTATAACAGCAAAAAGCGATACGGCGATAAGAAGAATACCGAGCGTGCCGAGCGCAAGGTCGAAAAGGATCACGGGCGGCTGCACGCTCCAATACGGATCGTAGGCCGAGGCGTTCCCGAGGATCACGCTGAAGATAAAGGTCACGACCGTAGCGGCGATATCCGCGACGAGGAGCGAGAGCCAAAAGCCAAAGGGGAGCGCCCGATACGCGAGCACGCCCGCGGCCGTGGCGAATATATAGATCAAGCTTACCGCGAAAAAGCTCCATGCGCGGCTTTTCTCCATGCTGTCATCATAGATCCGTCACAGTATTTTTTCGGATTTTTCCGAAACGGAAAGTCAGGGGGCTATTATAGCATAAACGGCCGTTTTTTGCGACCCATATCCCCCCATCTTCCGCGCGCCCCCTCAAAAAAGAGCAAAAGCGCAAAACTTCTCTTCCTAAATACTTTGATAATTGTGCAATTCTACTATTGACTTATTAAAAATTTAGTGCTAAAATAATATGCGTATAATACATAATTATAAGTAGCGAAAGGAAAAAACATCATGGCAATTCCGGTAATTATGCCCAGGCAAGGTCAGAGCGTTGAATCTTGCATCATCACATCCTGGAACAAAAAGGTTGGCGACACCGTGGAAAAGGGCGAGATCCTTTTCTCCTATGAGACCGACAAATCCTCCTTTGACGAGGCAGCGCCCGAGTCGGGTAAGCTTCTTGCCATCTTCCACGAGGAGGGCGACGACGTTCCCTGCCTCGAGAACGTTTGCGTGATCGGTAACGACGGCGAGGACGCCGCGCAGTTCGCTCCCGCAGGCGAGGCCGCTCCCGCTCCCGCCGCTGAAGCCGCAGCCGCTCCCGCAGAGGCAAAGGCAGAGGTAGCCGCAGAGGCCGCCGCTCCCGTAGCCGCCGCAGAGATCAGCGGTGCGATCTCTCCCCGTGCCCGCGCACTGGCAGAGAAGACCGGCGCAGACCTTCTGAAGGCTGCTCCCACCGGCCCCAATGGCAGAATCATCGAGCGCGACGTGCAGTCTCTCGTTGACAGAGGACTGACGGTTTCCGGCGCCGCATCCGCAGATTATAAGACCGCCGTAGAAGGCAGCGGTATCAACGGTAAGGTTATGCTCGGCGATCTGAACGCGCCCGCAGCCGCTCCCGCAGAGGAAGCAGCCGTAGCCGCACCCGTGGTAAACGGTCCCGAGTACGAGGACGTGAAGATGCCCAACATCCGCAAGATCATCGCAAAGCAGATGTGCGCTTCCCTCACCGGCATGGCTCAGCTTACGCTCAACACCTCCTTCGACGCGACCAAGATCATGGATCTGCGCAAGTCGATGAAGGCAGGCGGCGAGGCTCTCGGCCTTCCCAATATCACCATCAACGATATCATCCTCTTCGCGGTATCCCGCGTGATCCTGAATCACAAGGGCGTGAACGCACATTGCCTTGAGGACACCATCCGTTACTTCAACACCGTTAACCTCGGCGTTGCCGTTGACACCCCCAAGGGTCTGATGGTTCCCACCCTCTTCCACGCTGAGAAGCTTTCTCTTTGCGAGCTTTCCAAGTCCGCGAAGGGCATCATCAAGGCGGCGCAGGCAGGCAGCATCTCTCCCGACCTTCTGAAGGGCGGCACGTTCACAATCTCGAACCTCGGCGCGATGGGCATCGAGTCCTTCACTCCCATCATCAATCCTCCCCAGACCGCGATCCTCGGCGTTGACTGCGTGACCAGAAGACTCAAGGAGGTAGACGGTGAGGACGTTGTTTATCCCGCAATGGGACTTTCCCTTACCTTCGACCACAGAGTGCTTGACGGCGCAGATGCCGCAAGATTCTTAAAGGATCTCGTTGTTGCACTTGAAAACTTTGATCTGCTTCTTACCAAGTAAGCAAATAGGAAGGAACAAATAGAAATGTACGATCTGATTATTCTGGGCGGCGGCCCTGCAGGCTACAATGCGGCCGAGAGAGCAGGACACGCCGGCTTAAAGACGGTTGTTATCGAGGAGAGAGCGCTCGGCGGCGTTTGCCTCAACGAGGGCTGCATCCCCACGAAGACGCTTCTCTACTCCGCAAAGATCTTCGACTATGCAAAGCACGGCAAGGACTACGGCGTGACCTTCGGCTCTGCCGAGATCGACCACGCGTTCGTCGTAAACCGCAAGAACGGCGTTGTGAAGCAGCTCGTCAGCGGCGTTGGCGCAAAGCTCAAGAAGAGCGGCGTTGAGGTCGTGAAGGCAAGCGGCGTGATCCGCGAAAGAAATGCAGAGGGCTTCGTTGTTGAGGCAGACGGCAAGCAGTACGTCGGCAAGCAGCTTCTGATCGCCACCGGCTCCTCTCCCGCGCTTCCTCCCATCGACGGTCTGCAGGATTCCCTCAAGGAGGGCTTTGCGCTGACCAACCGTGAGGTTCTCGATCTTCCCGCAATTCCCAAGACCATCGTCGTTGTCGGCGGCGGCGTTATCGGCCTCGAGATGGCATCCTACTTCAACTCCGTAGGCTCCAAGGTTTACGTTGTGGAAATGATGGATCGCATCGCAGGCGCGGTGGACGCTGATATTTCCAAGCTTCTTCAGAAGGATTACGCTTCCCGCGGCGTGGAATTCATTCTCGGCGCGCGCGTGACCTCCATTAAGAATAAGGCCGTTACCTACGAAAAGGACGGCAAGACCGTTGAGATCAAGGCAGACTATGCGCTGGTTTCCATCGGCCGCCGCCCGAGAACGGCAAACATCGGCTGCGAGAACATCGGCTTGAAGCTCGAGCGCGGCGCGATCGTTACCACCGAGCAGGGCAAGACCAACGTTCCCGGCGTTTACGC
>JAZQTA010000146.1:0-14070 GCA_045630385.1 Eubacteriales bacterium
GCACAGCGCACACACTTTCAATATCAGTTAACCTCTTTGCTTTCAGAAGCATGCAACGCGTACTTCTTCTCGAACGCGGCAAAATCGCGCTTGAACGCGCCGTCATCCGCCTTGACCTCGGAGAGATACTTATGCAGATCGAGCGCATCGTGCGCAAGCTCGATGATGCAGCCGCCCACGTTGGAGCAGTGATCCGATACACGCTCAAAGTTATTGAGAAGATCCGAAAGCACGAAGCCGTGCTCGATGGAGCATTCGCTCTTCTGCAAACGGCGAATGTGGTTTGCCTTGATCTGATCCTTCAGCGCATCCACAACCTGCTCCAGCGGCTCGATCTTGGAAGCCACGGAAAGATCGTTTTCACAGAAGGCACGCTCGCTGATATCGAGGATCTCGCCGATCGCCGCCGTCATCACGGCAAGCTCGCGGTTTGCCTCCTGCGAGAAGGAAAGCTTCTTGGTGCGGATCTCCTCTGCGGATTCCACGATGTTCACCGCATGGTCGGAAATACGCTCAAAATCTCCGATAATATGAAGGAGCTTGGTCAGCTGGTGATTATCCGCATCCGCCAGCGCCTCCGAAGAAATCTTAACGAGATACGAGCCAAGCTCGTCCTCATATACGTCCGCCTTGGACTCCAGATCGCGCACAAGATCCGCCTCGTCCGCATCGTATGCGGTGATGAGCTTCATGGACTTGCGAAGCGCGGTGCAGGCAATGCTTGCCATCGTTGCGGTCACCTCGGTTGCGCGTGCCACGGCAACGGCGGGAGTTGCGATCAGACGGGGATCGAGAAGCTTCGAGGGCGCATCGTCCTCCGCCTTGTCCTTCACGGTAAGCACGGCAAGCTTTTCGAGATACTTCGAGAACGGGAACAGAAGTCCCACTGCCAAAATCTTAAAGATCGTATGCACGGCGGCAATGCCCCACATGTCGATCGGAAGTGCGGTAAAGGCAAAATTAGCAAATGCATTCACGATATAGAACGCCGTGAGCCAGAATACCACGCCGATCACGTTGAAATACAGATGCGCAACTGCGGCACGCTTACCGTTTTTATTCGCGCTGATCGCGGAGAGCATCGCCGTCACGCAGGTACCGATATTCTGACCGAGGATGATCGGGATCGCCGTTCCGAAGGTGATCGCGCCCGTGGTGGAAAGCGACTGCAAAATACCGATGGATGCGGAGGAGGACTGCACGATCGCCGTCAGCACAAGACCTGCCAGCACGCCGAGGATCGGATTTTCGAACATGGTGAGGATGGATCGGAAGGCCTCGCTGTCCTTCAAGCCGCCAACGGCGTCTCCCATCATATCCATACCGACCATCAGAACCGAGAAGCCGATCAGGATCGTTCCGATATCCTTCTTGCGGTTGCGCTTGGAGAACATAATAAGAGCGATACCCGCAAGCGCCACGAGGGGCATCCAGGAGGAGGGCTTCAGGAGGTTGAGGATACCGACCGCCGCCGCGCCGCCCGAGCCGATACCGGAAAGACCGGTGATCCAAGCCGTGACCGCCGTACCGACGTTCGCACCCATGATCACGCTGATCGCCTGAAAGAGCGTCATCGTGCCGGAGTTTACAAAACCAACCACCATGACCGTGGTGGCAGAGGAGGACTGAATGATCGCCGTTACGCCAAGACCGAGCGCAAAGCCGCGCCAGGGGCTCGCCGTCATTTTACCGAGGGTAGCCTTCAAGCCCGAGCCCGCGCTTTTCTTCAGCGCGGTTCCCATGGTATCCATACCGTAAAGGAAAAGGGCAAGGCCGCAAATCAGTGCAAGTATATCCATAATTCAGATTCCTTTCTTTATCAAAGCTGTATTTGAAACTCCGTTACTCTGCGATCTCGCCAACTTCGTTCAGCACGATGCTCGGGCAGTAGGCGAAGTTCTTCATCGTCTGCACGTCGGTCACGCCCGAAAGCACCAGCACCGTATCGATCTCGTTTTCCACGCCCGCAACGATGTCCGTATCCATACGGTCGCCGATGATGGCAACCTCGGCGCGGTGATAGCCGAGCTTATTCTTCGCATGGCGCATCATCAAAGGGTTGGGCTTGCCCACGTAGTAGGCCTGCTTTCCCGTGGTCAGCTCGATGGGAGCCATAAGAGCACGGCATGCCGGGAAAATTCCCTTCTCCGAGGGACCGGTGACGTCCGTATTCGTTCCGATCAGCTTGGCACCGCCAAACACGAGCTGAACGGCCTTTTCGATCTTTTCATAATTTAAGGAACGCGTCTCGCCGAGCACCACGTAATCGGGATTGACGTCATTCATCGAAAGCCCCGCCTCGTAAAGCGCGTTCGTAAGTCCCGGCTCGCCGATGACGTAGACCGAGCCGCCCGGGCACTGCCCCGCGATAAACGATGCCGTGGCAAGCGCACTCGTATAGAAGTGATCCTCGCTCACCTCAAGCCCCAACCGCGCAAGCTTCTGCGCCAGCTCCTTGGGGGATCTCTCCGAGCTGTTGGTCAGAAAGAGGAAATCCTTTCCGTTCTCATAAAGCCATTCCACAAAGCGCTTTGCGCCGGGGATCAAGCGGTTTCCGTGATAGATCACGCCGTCCATATCGCAGATGAAGGCCTTTTTGTTTCGCAATTTTTCCAGTGTAAATTTTTCCATTTTTTCTCCTTTTCTTCTTCTACTTCTTAAAAACCTCTATCAAAAATCTGCTTTTTTGCAAACAATTGTTATCAAATTAACGGTTGCCTATTGGCATAAAGGCGGAATCGAAGTCCCAGCACCGTTGCCGCCTTGCGGCAAAGAAGCATTCGTTCCGTGAAGATCTCAAAATACTCCATGACCGAGCTGATGGAGGTATCGATAGTGAGCGAAAGCGAAACCTCTCCGTTCTCCACGTGAAGGCGCGCATCGGTGACGGAATAATTCACTCTGTCGTGAATATCCCATTCCATATTCTTCACGTCGCGCACGCGGCTGCGGCGAACGTCAGACTTGTCCGCTAAGATCAAGGCCGCCGCCATGGGGCTGACGGGAGAGCCCGAGCCCTCGTCATGATTGCCGATCGCGCTCACGATGGGTGCGATCTCTTCGGGAGAAAACCCACGCTCGGAAAGCAGGCGAAAGGCAAGGATCGCGCCGCTCTGGGAGTGGTCGTGGCGATTCACGAGGTTACCGATATCGTGAAGATACCCAGCGATTTTGGTCAGCTCCTGCATTCTCTCGTCATAGCCGACCGCACGCAGCAGCTCTGCCGCCTGCTCCGCCACGCGCAAAACGTGCGCAAAGCGATGCTCCGTGAAGCCCAGCGCCTCAAGCGACTGATCTGCCATCTCGATATAGGTGCGGATCGCTCTGTCCTTGCGGATCGATTCAAAGCTCTGCATGCAAAATCCTCCTTGGGGCTTTGGAAAAATGTTCCGATTTTTCCCCATCATATTTATTATACTGGTTTTTGCAAGCGATTGCAAGGTGTTTTTTCAAAAAAATCACATTTTCTCCGAAACCCAAAAAAATTTTCGGGTATCGAAAAAATCTTTTGTGACATATTTCCTAAAATCAACCGAAAAAAAGCGAAATCTCATAAAAAAAGTCAATTGACATTTTTCGCGTATGTGCTAAAATTAAATATAATAGTATTAGTATGCAAGGAGCGGTATCTTATGGGCAACACAGCAAAAAACGCATCTCTTCCCCCGCGGGGGAGACTGAATATTTTTGCAAAGCGCACGGACCTCGATCTGACGAATGGGCCAATCTTAAAAACGATCCTTCTTTTTGCCTTTCCTTTGATTCTGGCAAATTTCGTTTCGATGATGTTCGATGCGATGGATCTGATGGTGCTCTCCTGGTTTGCGGACGGCTACGAGGTTGCCTCCGTGGGAACGACCTCCTCGCTGACGCATCTTCTTGAAAACCTTGCCACGGGGCTTTGCGTTGGCGTCAATATCATTCTTGCCCGCCTCTTGGGCGAAGGAGATGAAGCGCGTGCGCAAAAGGTGATCTCCACGGCGATCATAACGAGCGTCGGCCTCGGAGTTTTGATCGCCATCGTCGGAAGCATCATCGCCCGCCCCTTCCTCATTACGACCAATTGCCCGCCCGAGTGCATCGACCACGCAACGATCTACGCCACCTTTTATTTCCTCGGCATGCCCCTGCTCCTGCTTTATCATTACGCCGCGGCGATCATCCGCGTGGGCGGCGACAGCCAACGTCCGCTTTACTATATGCTGATCGCAGGCGTTTGCAACCTTGCGCTGAACACGGTCTTTTGCGCCATCCTTTCTCAAAAGGTGGTTGCGGTCGCTCTTGCGACGGCGCTTTCCAAGGGACTTGCGGCCTTTCTTGCCTTGCGCCATCTCGCGCACGGAAGCGGAAGATGCCGCTGGGAGATCAAAAGCACGCGCTTTGATTTTTCCTCCTTCAAAACGATGATCCTATACGGACTCCCCACGGCGATCACCTCTTGCCTCTATCCGATCGCAAATATGCAGATCGCGGCAGGCATCAATTCCTACGGTGCGGATTTCGTTGCGGGAAGCACGGCGAGCCAGCAGTATGAAAAAATGCTCGGCTCTTATAACGTGGGCCTCGCCGCTACGACTCTGACGAT
Organism: Eubacteriales bacterium; assembly: GCA_045630385.1. Lineage (GTDB taxonomy): Bacteria > Bacillota > Clostridia > Oscillospirales > CAG-272 > UBA1740. The sequence goes on from JAZQTA010000146.1 coordinate 4,586, forward strand.
GATGGGGCAGAACATCGGCGCAAAAAAGAAGGAGCGCGTGTATCGCGTGTTCTTCGACGTGCTGATCCTTGAATTTTTCCTCGTATTGGGAACGGCATCGATCGTGTACGCCTTCGGAGAAACGCTCATTCCTATTTTCGCGGGCAACAGCGCCGCCGCGATCGAGGCGGGTATGCTCCGCATGAGGATCATGCTTTTCTCCTACTGCATTCTGCACACACCGCTCGGCCCGGCGATCCAGGCCTTCGGCTATCCCACCCTTCAGACCGCGATCAACGTCGCGGGTATCCTCGGTGTCCGCACGCTCTGGATGCAGGTCGTTTACGGCAAGATCGTTCCCGAGGCGCCCGAGATGGTATATATGAGCTTCCCTGCTTCCTATATATTCACCACCGTCTGCTATGCGATCTGCGTGATCGTGATGCTCCTGCGCTATCGAAAGGGCAAGTATAAGAAAAAAATCTGACACGGAAGGTGAATTCTGCCATGCAGCCTTGTATACCCAAAGAAGCCAATATGGAGGGCGCTCCCAAAAAGAGGCGCAGCCTTTTATCGCGCCGCACGGATCTGGATCCGACAAGCGGTCCGCTTTTTTCCTCCATTATCGCTTATTCGATCCCTCTGATTCTCTCCAATCTGTTTTCCGCCTTCTATCACTCTGCGGATATGGCAGTGCTCGCCGCCTTTGCGGTGGGAAATGAGGTGGCCTCCGTCGGAGCGACCTCTGCCCTGACGCATCTGTTTTTGAACACAGCCATCGGTCTCGGCATCGGCGCCAACGTGATCCTTGCCAGATGCTTTGGGCGTAAGGATCGGGAGCAGGCGCAAACCGTGATCTCCACCTCGATTCTGACCGGAGCATTTCTCGGCGTGCTTCTGGCGATCGTGGGCGCATTGCTCGTGCCCACCTTCCTCGGCTGGACGAATTGCCCCGCAGATTGTATTGCGGACGCCACGCTTTACGCCGTGGTCTACATCCTCGGCATGCCCTTTTATCTCGTCTACAACTATGCGGCGGCGGTAATCCGCGTGTCGGGTGACAGCGAGCACCCCTTATACTACATGATCGCGGGCGGACTCACAAATATCGTGCTGAACGTGCTTTTATGTCTCGTTTTCCCCTACAAGGTGCTTGCGGTGGCGATCGCAACGCTCGTTTCCAATGCGCTCAGTGCCTTTCTTTGCCTTCGCCGTCTTGCCATGGTGGAGGGGATCGCGCACTGGGACGTACGGCGCACGCGCTTTGATTTTGCAACCTTCCGAAAAATGATAGGCTACGGCCTGCCTGCCGCGCTCACCACTCTTCTGTATCCGATCTGCAACCTGCAGATCCAGGCGGGCGTGAATTCCTTTGGTGCCGCCGCGATTGCGGGAAACACCGCCAGCTCGCAATACGAGAGCTTCGTCAATAACGCCTGCTCCGCGCTTTCTGCCACGGCGCTGACCTTTATCGGGCAGAACCTCGGCGCAAAAAAGCCCGGGCGCGTGTACCGCTCCTTCTTCTATGCGCAAGCGGTTGAAACGGCAATCGCAGTGACGATGGCACTTTCGTTTTTGCTTCTCGGCCGTCAGCTTCTGCCGTTCTTCACGGGCAACGATCCGGCGGCGATCGAGGCAGGGCTTGTGCGCATGCGCTACGTTTTGCTCTCCTATCCGATCGCAATGACGCTTTTCGGATCCACGATCCAGGCCTTTGGCTATCCGCAGCTGCAAACCGCCGTGAACCTCATCGGCATTTTCGGTCTGCGCACGGTCTGGATGCAATTCGTATACGGAAAGCTTTTGCCCGCAACGCTATCCTCTCTCTATCTTTGCTTCCCCATCTCCATCGTCTTCACGCACACGGTGAACGCCGCCGTGGCTATTTTCCTGCTCCTGCGCTACCGCAAGGGAAAGTATAAGAAAAAAATTTGATTTAAGTAAACCGATCCGAATCCCGAAAGGAGTTACCGCATGCATACCGATTTGCCGAAAAAGGAATCCGCCGCATCTTCCGCCCAAACGAAAAAACGCGGATTTTTTTCAAAACGCGCGGAGCTGGATCTGACGAACGGACCTCTCTTTTCCTCGATCGTCCGTTTCGCGATCCCGATTTTGCTTGCCAATCTCGTCACCACACTTTTTTCCGCCGCGGATATGTTCGTGCTTTCTCTTTTCTCGAAGGGAAACGAGATCGCCTCCGTGGGTGCGACGAGCAGCGTCGTTTCCCTGTTTGCCAATTTTGCCATCGGACTTTGCAGCGGCGTGAATATCATTCTCGCCCGTCTGATCGGTCAAGGTGACGAGAAAAACGCGCGCCGCGTGGTTTCCACCTCCATTCTGACGGCGGCCACGATGGGACTTTTGCTTGCGCTGGTCGGCACGCTCTTCGGCCGCGGTGCGCTCGTGATGATGAATTGCCCCGAGGAATGCCTTTCGGATGCCACGCTTTATCTGCAGATCTATTTCATCGGCGCGCCCGCCCTTCTGCTCGGTCAGTACGGTGCCGCCATTCTCCGCGTATCGGGAGACAGCAAGCACCCGCTCTACTATATGCTCGCCTCCGGCGCCGCAAACGTCCTTTTGAATACGGTATTCTGCCTGTTTATGGAGCGCAAGGTGGTCGCGGTGGCGCTGGCAACGCTTCTTTCTCAGGTGCTCAGTGCCGCTCTTTCGCTTTTGCGCCTCGCAAAAACAAACGGCATCTGCCGCTGGGAGATCAAAAGCACGCGCTTTGATTTCGGCGCGCTCAAAAAGATCCTTCTTTACGGCTTTCCCACCGCATTGACTACCGCACTCTTCCCTCTCACCAACGTGCAGGTTCAGTCGGCGATCAATTCCTTCGGTCCTGCCGCCATCGCGGGAAACACCGCCGCCATTCAGTATGAATCCATCGTCGGCACGGCGGGCGGCGCGATCCAGTCCGCCGCTCTCGCCTTCATCGGCCAAAACCTCGGCGCAAGAAGGAAAGAGCGCGTTTTCCTCTCTTTCCTGTATTCCTCCATTCTGTCCGTTGCCATCACCGCCTCGCTGGCGTTCAGCATTTATGCATTCAAGGAGCCGCTTCTTTCCATCTTCGTTGCAGCAGATGCCGCCTCCGTCGCGCAAGGCGCGATACGGCTGAAATACGTATCGCTTTTCTTCATTCTCTCGAACATTCCGCTTGCCGCCGCTATTCAGGCCTTTGGGCATCCCACCCTGCAAACGGTGATCAACGTCGCCTCCGTGCTCGGACTTCGCACGCTTTGGATGCAGGTATTTTACCCGATGAATCCGACGCTGGATATGCTCTACGTCTGCTATCCGATCTCCTACGTTGTGAACACCTTGGTCTACGCACCCATCACCATCGTTCTTTTCCGCAGACTGAAAAACGACAAAATCAGTTACAACCTCTAATGAAAAAAGGAGTGAAAGAATGAGTGACGTTAAAACCGCCGCCTTGCCGGCAAAGGAAAAAGAAAAAAACGACCGCATTACCGAAGGCCCGCTTTTTTCCTCGATCCTCCTCTTCGTGATCCCCATTATCCTCGCCAACGTGATGCAAACCCTCTTCAACACCGTGGATATGATCATGGTCAATCTCTTTTCGGTGGGAAACGAGGTTGCCTCCATCGGATGCACGAATCCTCTTTTAAATCTTTTCAAAAATCTTTCGCTCGGCATATCGGTGGGGACAAGCATTTTGCTGGCTCGCTATCTTGGCGCAAAAGAGGACGGTAAGACGAAAAAGACCGTCAGCACCTCGATCCTCGCCGCGCTCCTGATCGGTGCGGTGATCGCCTTTTTCAGCATCGCGCTGATGCGAAAAATGCTGCTTTCGATGAATTGCCCGCCCGAATGCCTGGAGGAGGCGTGGCTTTATTCCGTGGTCAATATGGCGGGTATGCCCGCGTTGCTTCTCTATAACTACACCTCCGCGATCCTTCGCGTTTCGGGTGATAGCAAGCGCCCGCTCTACTATATGCTTCTTTCGGGAGGGCTGAACGTGGTGCTGAACCTCGTTTTCTGCATCCTGCTTCCCTCCAAGATCCTGGCCGTGGCGCTTGCCACCGTGCTTGCACAGGTCATCGGCGCGGTCTTATCGCTGATACGGATCTTCCGCATGGATGGCCCCTGCCGCATTACGGCACGCGAGCTTCGCTTGGATTTCGGCTATTTTTTGAAAATTTTGCGCTACGGCTTGCCGAGCGGCATCTGCACCGCCCTTTTCTCGCTTGCCAACGTTCTGATCTATTCGGCGCTGAACGAATACGGCGCGGCCACCATGGCGGGCGAAAGCGCCGCGGGCCAGCTGCAAACGATCATCCTTGCCATTAACTCCGCCTACCACGTGGCGGCGCAGACCTTCATCGGGCAGAACATCGGCGCAAAGCATCCCGAGCGCGTGAAAAAAAGCTTCTGGTATTGCACCTTCGTGCTCGTCAGCCTTTCCTTCACAATCGGACTTCTCATGAATATCTTTGCCGAGCCGCTTCTCTATCCCTTCGTCGGCACGAATCCCGAATCGCTCTACAGCGGTAAGCTCTCAAACTATTATCTCGCCTTTTATTTCTTCCTTTACACCACGCCCCTGGCCGCCACCATTCAGGCCTTCGGCTATCCAACGCTGCAAATGGCGGTCAACCTTGGCGGCGTGCTCGGCTTCCGCGTTCTTTGGATGAAGCTCGTTTACGACGGCGGTCTGCTTCCGCACACGCTGAAGACCATCTATCTCTGCTACCCGATTTCCTACGCGCTGATAGACGCGGTATACATCCCCATTGTAATTTGGTTATTTGCAAAATATAAAAAAGGACGACTCAAAAAGGATCTTTGATCCGCACGAAAGGAGAAAATATGATACATTCCATTCTGATCATCGGACAATCCAACATGGCAGGCCGCGGCTTCTTCGATAACAACGAGAGCATTGATAACGCGGAGGGGAGCATTAAGGTGCTCCGAAACGGCCGCTGGATCCCAATGTACCACCCCGTCAATCCCGACAGAAAGACCTCCGGCACAAATCTTGTGGAAAGCTTTGCAAGGCGCTACCATGAGGACAAGGGCGTGGAGGTCGGCATCATCCCCTGCGCGGACGGCGGCACCTGCCTCGATCAATGGGCGGTCGGCGGTCTGCTCTTCGACCACGCCTGCTATATGGCAGAGCTTGCAAGCCGCACCTCCACGATCGCCGCCGTGCTTTGGCATCAGGGAGAGAGCGACTGCAACGCCGTGCGCGCACCGCTCTATGAAGAAAAGCTTGAAAAGATCTTCCGCGCCCTCCGCGACCGCCTCGACCTTCATGACGTTCCCTTTATCGTCGGCGGTCTTGGCGACTTCCTTTACGATTATTTCGCCCCCGAACGCCATAAGCCTATGGAAATTGTAAATGATGCTTTGCAAAATTACGCAAAAACGCACGCAATGACCGGCTTTGCATCCGCAAAAGGCCTTGGCGCAAATCCCGATAATCTCCATTTCTCCGCGCCCGCCCTGCACGAATTCGGCCTTCGCTATTACGAGCAGTTTTTAAAGCTTGAGGATAAAAATAAGGTATTTGAGGAGAAGCCCGACGAGCTTTCGGCGATCCGAAGCACGATGGAATATCTTTGATCCTTGTTTTTTGTTTGCGGTCATAAACGCCATACAATTCATATAAATTATATAAGGAGAAAATCGAATGAGAATCAATACCCTGCCGCAAAATGACGGCGAGCGCGCGGCACTTGCCCGCTCTCTGCAGCTGACCGAATTTGTGTGGACGCCTGTACGCGATATTCCCACCTATTTTCAAAAAAAGCACGGCGTTTTGCCTGCGGGCATCCCCCTCAAGGGCTTTCCCTACGCCTCGGAGGAAAAAACGGATACCTTCATCGGAGAAAACGTTTCGATCGAAAGCTTTCTCTCCGCGATCAAAAATCCCTACAGCAAGCTCTATCAGCCGGGGCAGGGACAATATTACGTTTCGAACCTCGGCCTCGTGTGCAACGGGCTGGTTCGCTACGCCTTCGGCATTCCCTATCGCGTGAGCACCATGCACTGGGAGGATATTCCGGGCATGCGCCGCATTGCCGATCACGGATGCTACGCGGCAGAGGATATTCGCCTGCTTGACGTTCTTTACGCCTACGGCGAGGGGCGCAACCACGTGGCGCTTGTTACTAATATATTGAGGAAAGAAAACGGAGAAATATGCGAGATCGAGGTGAGCGATGCCGTACGCCCCACCTGCCGCCGCGCATGCTATCCATTAGAAGAATTCTTTAAAAAATATGCGCTCTTCCATCTGGACCGATACGAATATCTTGCCGAAGTGCCGCCCGTGGACGAGGCGGACGCGGCGCTCCTACAGAATTACAAGGACGAGAATACAACGCCCGCGCTCGCGGTGGACAACGGCGACCGCTCCAATTACCGCCTCGGCGAACTGACCACGGTTTCTGCCTTCATTGAGGGCGAGGATACGCTTGAAATTTATAAAAACGGCACGCTTCTTGAAAGCTATCCCCTGTTCGGCAGAGCCTTTCTTCCCTTGGAATTCGATCGCGGATACTATACCGCAAGGCTGAAGGAAAACGGCGCAGAGGTGCAGTTTGCCGTCGTCGGCGCAAAAACCGATTTCAAAATCCAAAACGGTTCCATCACCGTCTCCGCCGATCCCTGCGATAAAAACAGCACGATCCATTATATGGATTTCCGCGCCCCCGGCGACAGCCCAAGACCGCTTGCAAAATACGAGGTGCTGACCGAGGAGGAAAAGCAAAGCGGCATCATCACGCGCAAAATTCCCGAGGCCGCCGGCAGCTTCAAGGTCTATTATAAAAACGCCTACGGAATCTTTACGCATCCCTTAACGCGGATTTTATAACACCGACGGTCTGTTTTTTTTGCAAAATCCGTCCGTTTTTATCCCGATCGGGTGGGCGCACTCTCGCCGAAAAGCATTCTTCTGTACTGCAAAATAGGCCAAATGTGGGGGAAAAGCAAGAAAAAACGCTATTTTTTTCGCTTTACTCATGCATTTTTCACATTTTTTTCGTTTTTTTGCAAAAAAATTCTATTTATGGTTGACAACGTGTTTTTTATGTGCTATAATCGTGTTAATAGTTCGTACATGAATATAGTGCGAGCCAAATTTATTTATTATATTTTAAGGAGAAAGATCATGAAAAAAATGAACAAAAAGGGCTTCACTCTCGTTGAGCTCGTGGTTGTCATTGCTGTGATCGCCGTACTTGTTGCCGTACTGATTCCTACGTTTACCGGCATCATCAAGAAAGCAAACCAGTCGGCTGACCAGACGGCTGTTCGCAATATGAACACGGCAATCAATGCTGCTGAGGAAGAAATCACCGACTTGGAGGGCGTTGTAAACGCTTTGGAGGCTGCAGGATTTTCGTCCAAAAACCTGACCGCTCTGGGTAAGGATAGGGATTTCTACTGGTATGCTGATAAGGGCATCGTTGTTCTCGTTGAAACCACCGAGGAGGGTACATCTCTTGCATTCCCCAAGGATGAAGAGCTTGAAAAGACCTTTGCGGATGCTTTTGCTGCCGATAAGCTCGTTCTTCTTTCCTCCGGTGCAAAGTTCGTTGACGTTGTTGCTGATAGCGTGAAGGATCTTGAAGCAGCCATTACAGCAGGAACGAAGAACATTACCTTGAAAAAGGACATCGTTATTAAGAACGGCACCATCACCGTTCCCGAAAATGAAGAGATCATTATCGATCTGAACGGCAATAAGCTTACCGCAAACTATCAGAGACCCTTCAATATGTCGAACGGCTCTAAGCTCACGATCAATGCAAAGGGTGCTACCTTGGATTGCAACGAATACGGTCTTATCAACGTTCCCGCATCCGTAAAGTCTGCAGAAATCGTGATCAATGACGGTACCTTCAACGCAGAGCTGGATAACGGCGCGTTTATCAAGCTTCGCGCGGGCGCAGATGACGTGAAGATCACCTTGAACAACGTAAACTACGTTGAAAAGAGCACCAACTTCTGCTATCTTATGAATGCCTCTGGCTTTGAAGGCAAGTTGGATCTTAAGGTAATCGGTGGTTCTTACACGGGTGACTTCGGCTTCCAGCTTGGCGGTAACGCAAAGGCAATCTTCGATGGCGTGACCTTCAATACGAACGGTTATGGTATTTACACGCAGGGTCAGAATACCAAGGTTGAAGTAAAGAATTGTAACTTCATCGTTGGCGCGAAGCAGGACAACGGCGGTGGTTATGCTTCTGCAGTCAGCGTTGCTTTTGGCTCTCAGCTTATCATCAACAACTCCAAGATCGAATATAAGAACGGCGGCCAGTATGCTTACGTAGTTCTTCCCACCGGCGGTACGATCAACGCAAGCAATAATACCTCTGATAATTATTATATCTATGATCTTGGCACTAATGCCGTTGCAAATGGTGTTATCAACGTCAATGGCGTAAAGGTAGCCGAGAAACTTCTTAACAAATAATCAACGGTTAAATCTTAACCATTTTCGAGCCTGCTGTGCTTTCACAGCAGGCTCGTTTTTTTATATCACGGAGATCGTACGGACGCTAAAACAAAAAAGCAAATTCATCATTTTCTCGCAAGATTTTCTTTTTTAAGAATCATATTGCTTTTTTCTCTTCTTCTCTCTTGCATTTAAGATAAATCTATGCTATACTAATAAGGTTAGTGAAAAAAGTAACAAAGCTGTTTTTAGCAAGGAGGACGGTATGTTAGACGGTATTATCATCGGCGGCGGCGTGATCGGCGGCATGATTGCCAGAGAATTGACCGCCTGGGGCGCGCACGTTGCCATCGTCGAAAAGGCAAACGACGTTGCCATGGGCGCAACGCGGGCCAACAGCGCGATCGTGCATGCGGGCTTTGACGCCAAGGAGGGATCGCTGAAGGCGCGCTTCAACGTGCGCGGCTCGGAAATGATGGAAGAGGTCTGCCGTGCGCTCGGCGTTAAATATAAAAGAAACGGCTCTCTGGTCGTTGGCTTTTCGGAAGAGGATAAACAAACGCTTCGCGATCTGAAGGCGCGCGGAGAGAAAAACGGCGTGAAGGAGCTTGCCCTTCTCGACCGTGACGCGCTTCTCAAAATCGAGCCGAACGTGGGCGACGGCGTTACTTGCGCGCTTCGCGCGGGCACGGGCGCGATCGTTTGCCCCTATGAGCTTTGCGTAGCCGCCATCGGAAACGCGATGGACAACGGCGCAGAGCTGCATCTGAATTTCGAGGTCTCCGCCATTGAAAAAACGGAAGAGGGCTATCGCGTGATCGCGGCAGACGGCCGCGCATTAGAGGCCGCGTTCGTCGTCAACTGTGCGGGCGTTTATTCGGACAAGATCGCCGCTATGATCGGCGACACCTCCTTTACCGTCATGCCCCGCCGCGGCGAATATATGCTTCTTGACAAGGCGGCCGGCGGCATCATCACGCACACGGTGTTCCGTTGCCCCTCCAAGATGGGCAAGGGCATTCTCGTTTCCCCCACGGTGGACGGCAACCTTCTTCTCGGTCCGACC
>JAZQTA010000147.1:0-3428 GCA_045630385.1 Eubacteriales bacterium
AAAAAGCCCGTTTTTTCGGCCTTTTTTCGTGTTTTTGCAAAAAAAAGTGTATCGCTCAAGTCTTGCGCGGAAGGCATCCGAAAGAAAAAAGAGGGAGAGAGCAGAGAAAAAAGGCTTTTTTCTCTGCTCTCTCCCATGAAATAACGGTATAAAGCAAGCGGTTTATTTTTCAACCGACGCAATGATCGCACCGAAAAGGATACGCCCCTCGCTGTAAAAAACAGCGGATTGCCCCGGGGTTACGGCACGCGCCGCCGTGCTTAAATGCACGCGCGCTCTGCCCTCGCCAAGATACGTGACAGACGCAGGGCGCAGCGGCGCAAGATAGCGCACACGTGCATCAGCGCACAGGACCTCTCCGCGCTTTGGCTCGCCGATACCCGAAAAGACGGCGTTTTCAATATAAAAATCCAAAACGGTTACGTTCGGATCATCCGAAAGCGTAACGGTATTATCCTCCGCGGATATAGCGGTGACGAACATTCTTTTGCCCAAGGCGATTCCAAGCCCCTTGCGCTGACCGACGGTATAATTCAGAATTCCCTTATGACGGCCGAGAACATTCCCCTCCTCGTCGACAAAATCCCCTTCTCGCGCTTCTATCCCGGTATATTCGGAAATAAAACGCGCATAATCCTGATCGGGGATAAAGCAGATCTCTCGACTTTCCGCCTTATCCGCAACCGTAAGACGAGCATCCGACGCCTTTTGGCGAACCGTTTCCTTCTCCATATCCGAAAGAGGAAAAATCAGATGAGATAGAATTTCTTGCGACAAGGGCCAAAGCACGTAGGACTGATCGCGCGTGGCATCCTTCCCCGGAAGGATCGCATACCGATCTCCGCACTTCTCCACGGCGGCATAATGCCCCGTCGCGATCCGATCAAAGCCATGCGCCAGCGCATATTCATAAAGGAGAGGAAATTTAACCGAGCGGTTACAGATCACACAAGGATTCGGGGTTCTTCCAAGAAGATATTCCTCGGCAAAATTTCTTTGCACGATCTGCTCAAAGCGCTCGCGCCCGTCGATCTCGTGCAGCACGATGCCGATCTGCCTTGCCACTTCCCTTGCACTATCAAGCTCCGCATACGGATGCAAAACGAGAATCGCGCCCTCGACCTCATGCCCTTCGGAAAGAAGCTTTTTTGCCGCATAAGCACTGTCAAGTCCTCCGCTGATACCAAGCAAAATTCGCATTGTATTCCCTCCTTTTATTGCTATTTTGAAAATATATATTTACAAAAAGCCGAATCAAACTGAAATTGACTCGGCTTTTTTGTTTTTACGAATTATTCGTGCTCGTATCTTTCATCCGCGCTCTCAAGAGAAAAATCCACCTCGCGGCCGATCTTCTTATAGTAGTCCGCAATGGCGGCCTTTACGGCCTCCTCGGCAAGAACGGAGCAGTGAATCTTTACGGGCGGAAGTCCGTCCAGCGCCTCGACAACGGCACTGTTCGTCAGCGCGAGCGCCTCCTTCACGGTGCGCCCCTTGATCAGCTCGGTTGCCATCGAGGAGGTCGCGATTGCCGCACCGCATCCAAAGGTCTTGAACTTGCAGTCCGAGATCACGTCATTTTCATCGATCTGAAGATACATCTTCATAATATCGCCGCACTTGGCGTTTCCAACCACGCCGACGCCCTGCGCATCCTCGATCTCGCCGACGTTGCGCGGATTGGCAAAATGGTCCATTACTTTCTCGCTGTATTGCATTTTTCTTTCTCCTTACTTGTTTTTCACGATCTCTTCCCACAACGGGCTCATCTCACGCAAGCGAGCCACGATGGGCGTCAGAGTTTCAATAATATAATCCACGTCCTCATCCGTGGTTTCATGCGAAATCGAAAGACGGATCGAGCCGTGCGCCTTTTCATGCGGTACACCGATCGCAAGCAGCACGTGCGAGGGCTCAAGCGATGCGGAGGAGCAAGCAGAGCCGGTGGAGGCGCAGATGCCCTTCATATCCAGCAAAAGGAGCATGCTCTCGCCCTCAATGCATTCAAAGCCGACGTTTACATTGCCGGGCAGACGGTTGGTTCTGTGTCCGTTCAGACGGGAATACGGGATCGCCGTCAGCGCCTCGATCAAGCGATCGCGCATTGCGGCGACGCGCGGCATATCGGCGAGCCCCTCCTTTGCGATCTCCACCGCCTTGGCAAGACCAACGATATAAGGAAGATTCTCCGTGCCTGCGCGGTGGCGCTTCTCCTGGCCGCCACCGTCGATCAGATTGGAAAGAACGATGCCCTTGCGAACGAAGAGCATACCGATGCCCTTGGGCGCATGGATCTTATGACCGGACATAGCCAGCATGTCCACCGGAAGCTTCGAGAGATCGATCTCCACGTTTCCGAACGCCTGCACGGCATCCGTAAACATCAAAGCGCCCTTGGCGTGCGCCAGCTCGCAAATTTTTTCGATCGGCTGGATCGTTCCTATTTCATTGTTGGCATACATAACCGCAACCACGGCGGTCTTTTCGGTGATCGCCGCCTCAAGCGCCGCAAGATCCACAACGCCGTCCGAATCCACGCCGATATAGCTTACCTCAAAGCCCTCTTTTTCAAGAGCACGGCAGGTGTTCAGCACCGCGGGGTGCTCGATCACGGTGGTCACGATATGCGTGCGCCCCTTTTTCTTACCGCGAAGAGCCGCGCCCTTGATCGCCCAGTTATCCGATTCACTCCCGCAGGAGGTGAAATAGATCTCGCCGCTCTCGCAGCCGAAAACCTTCGCGATGCGCTCTCTCGCATCATCCATCAGCTTCTTTGCTTCTCTTCCCTTGCTGTGAAGGCTGGAGGGATTTCCCCAGGCACTCGCAAAGCAGGGCGCCATTGCATCTATGACCGCTTGGCTCACCGGCGTTGTCGCCGCATTGTCCGCATATACGAATCTGCTCATATACGGTATCCTTTCCTTTCACTTTGGGCCGAACCGACAGGATGCGGCATCCGCCGCCCCTATCCTTCAAAAAATCGACCGTTTTTTCTTCGTTTATATTGTATACTAAACTTGTGTATTTTTCAAGAGGGTTACGCAAAGTATGTGTGTTAATTTTTTGTAAACGCGCACGCGCTCTTGACAACGCGCAAAAAAACATATATAATATACACAAAACGAACACGAAAGAGGTGCATGAAAATGTATATTCTCGGTATTGACCTTGGCGGCACGAACATCGCCATCGGACTTTGCAACGAAAAATTTGAAATTTTAGACAAGGACAGCACCCCCACTCGCGCAGAGCGCGAGGGCGAGGAGATCGTGCGCGACATGGCGGCGCTCTGCAAGACCATCGCCACCCGTAACGGACTGACCGAAAAGGATATTGCACGCGTGGGTATTGCATCCCCCGGCTCGATCGATGATATCAACGGCATCGTTGAATACTCCAACAACATCAAGATGGAGAACTTCCCGATC
>JAZQTA010000148.1:0-42548 GCA_045630385.1 Eubacteriales bacterium
TAGGTCAGCGGATACCAGTTCTGTGATTAGAGTAGCATAAGCAGATTTCACTTCCTCCTTCAAAGGGCGAGAATCAAAGGTTCGTGTGCCTACTGGGGACCTCGGCATGGAGTAAAGAAATCTAGCTGTAAGACCTCTGCCACGGAAGGTGCTGTTGCTCATCATACCGTTAAGTACCTCAGGCTGCACCGCAAGAAGCATCGTAAGCGCCGGGTGATGAATGGTTTCGCTTGGCCTGCCGATTCTGTCAACACGAATACTGTCACCGCTATGTCCTTTGAGAATGGTGTCTATATTGACATTGGGTGTATAGATACCTTTGAGGATGTCAAAGATGCCACCCTCAGGAGAGACGATAGCTGCACGGCTGTTATTTTCTGCAAGCACTGAGGCCAGCTTTTCTGCGGTGACATCATCGGCAAAGAGTTTCAGTGGCTTGATAGCCTTGAACTGCGCTATCTCCTTTGCCTTTTCTTTGAGCTCCTCGCGAGGCGCCTTGCCCTTTGATACCTTGTCCTCAAGAGACCTTTTCTCCCTGTCAAGCACAGCAAGCTTCATCTCACTTTCGATAATATCGGCATCGCGCTCACTGTTGACCTTCTGCTCATATTCTTCAAGCGGCGCGGTCATCAAGGACATTACCGCAGACTTTCTTTCGGCGGGTGCGGCTATAATCACAACGAAGAGGTTAAGCGGTTCTGCCCAATCTGATTTGCCGAAAATGCGAGTTTTGCCCTGCGTGCATATAGCGAGTATGGCTAGAGAGGCTGCACCTGCCATATCGGGCGCGGTCTGTGTAGTTTCAGAAACCGCTTTTACATAGTCGCGCAGAACAGGTGGTAATGCTTCTGCCGGAAATGGCGGCAAAGCGTATTCGTCAAACGGTATTGGCGTCTCCCACGTGGGTGGCGCGTTATAGACATCAGGCGGTATGTATCCTTCCGAGGTAGCTACCTTATCTTTGTAAAAGCGTTTAGCGCTGTTCCATATGGTGTCAAGCTCGGTCTGCTCCAATGGTGGCGAGCATTTATCCGATGCGGTCATATAAGCCGTATACGCTTCCTCGGTGTCTCCGTAACGCTTCAGCAGCCTCACAGCGGTCAGGTGCATTGTCTTGTTGCGGGAGCCCTCAGGAATTGCTTCTTTAAGTGCCTCATATTCCTCAAAGGCTTTAGAGCTTTCATAATCTTCCAAGAAGGCATTCAGCGTTTGTGCACCGCGATGGAAGTTGACTTTGGGATTCTCCGTCCCGAAGAAAAACCTGGCAGCATCCAACGCTTTGTCATCGAAATATGGGAAAATGTCATTCACGCGTTTTTTGAGGTCTGTGTAAGCGGTAGCATCGGTTATCTCATCAATAAGAAAGAGAATGTGAAATCTAGGGCGAGGAGAACGTTCTCCCTTCTGCCTCATATGATTGCGGCTGTAATGAATAATGTATGTGACCTCGTTAAAGAAGGCCGCGATATCACCCTCGGTTATCCACTCCCTGGGAGTGTCCGAATGGTCATTGTCGCAATCAAACGGGATAACGTTAGAACGGACGAAGTTATCCTTGCTCCTGTAATTGTTGCGATATTCAGCAAATACGGTATCGTACGAAAAAGCTTTAATGGCCGCCTCCTCGTCAACAAGGTCTATCCTGGTGGGATAACGGCAGTTCGCTTCGTTTCCACGGACCTTTGCTGCATAAATGGTCATAGTTTTGTTTTCTTGCATTTTATTGCTCCTTTCATTTTTTATGGTTGCTATGACGGTTGTGATTGTTTTCTCCTCATAGGTAGCTCACGAGAACAGCGTTTTTTAAGCCCCCATGAGCAAAAAAATTCAAGTTCCTTCATAGGTAGCTCACAAATTCAGCAAAACCGGACCCCCTATTTGGAATTTTTCTGAGAATTTTTTGAAAAACACGAGGTTCCTTCATAGGTAACTCACGAAAATGGCAAAATCGAAGCCCCCTTTTTCAAATTTTTCTTGAAAATAAAAAATCCGCTCCCGGCGGAAACGGAAAAAGAAAAGACGGCAGCCGACCGAAATCGACCACCGCTTATAAAAAATTGATGATAAAAAGGAGGCGCTATGATGATCATTCTTACTTCATAACCTTACACGCATCCTTGCCGTACACAACTTCCAGGCTTGAACCCGGGTCCAAAATGACATGGATAGTGCCAATACAATCCACCGCACGAACCGTCCCTCCCCTAGTATTTATAGTTGCGTTATAAGGATAATTAATCTTCATCAGTTCCACGCTCGCCCCTTCAGGATATTGCTCTCGGATGCGCTGTAATGCGTCTTTACTTATAAAAGTCAAAGGTATCCTTCATAGTTACGCTTCACAAAAAATAATTTTAAAATAATTTTATAAAAACACTTGTCAAATCGTTAGAAAAAGTGTATAATATTTCTAACGAGGTGATGTTATGAATAAAACAACTAACCTAAAATTAATACGGGATAGAATTAATCAATCCGAAATTGGCGCAGTTTTTGTAGCTGTTGATTTTGTTGATATCTCGGATAAGGCAAGCGTAAATGCTTATTTAGCCCGTCTGGTTGATGAGGGGCTTATTCGTCGTGTTTTGCGCGGAGTTTACGATAAACCCGAATATAATGACTTTTTGGGAGAGTATGTTGCACCGTCCCCTGATAAGGTTGCAAATGCTCTTGCCCGTAATTTCGGTTGGACGATCGTTCCCTGCGGAGATACTGCGCTGAACTTGCTTGGCTTATCAACACAAGTACCTGCGGCATGGGTTTATGTGAGCGACGGCACTTACAATGAATACTCCTACGATAATACCATCATTCGGTTTAAGCGAATTACCAACAAAGAGGTTTCTAAACTTTCATATAGGACAGCGCTCACTGTTCAGGCGTTAAAGGCGCTCGGCAAAGATAAGATTGACGACGCAATAATAAAACGTCTGGGCAATCTGCTCACAGCAGAAGAAAAGAAAACCATGCTAGAAGAAGCAAAGACAGCAACCTCTTGGATCTACGAATATATCAAACTAATTTGCAGGAGTTAACAATATGCGCAATATTGCTAAAATCAACGAAACCGATAGAAAGGCACTATTCCATAATACCGCTGCCAAAATGGGTATGACAGATGCCATTGTTGAAAAGGATTTTTGGGTATGCTATATGCTCGATTACCTTTTCCATCGCTGTGCGTGGAAGGAAAACATTGCATTTAAAGGCGGTACAAGCCTTTCTAAAGCATATGGGCTGATAGAGCGTTTCTCTGAAGATATCGATTTAATCCTTGATTGGCGTGTTCTCGGTTACAAAATCAACGAACCGTGGGAAGCACGCACCTATACAAAGCAAGATATGTTTAATAAGGAGGCCAACTTAAGAGCCGAGGTATTTTTGCGAGATACCTTTCTTCCTTCTGTGGTTGCCGACCTAACCACAGAACTCGGAGAAAGTATCAGATGTTTTATTGACAACGACGATCCGCAGACTGTGAAAATTGCATATCCGAACAACTTCTCCGATATGTCTATCCTTCAGGAAATTCGTCTTGAAATCGGTGCACTTGCAGCGTGGACTCCCGTAAATGTCGCAGATATTACGCCGTATGCGGCAGAGATGTACGGCAGAGTATTTACTCAACCTACAACGGATATTTTAACTGTTTTACCGGAACGCACCTTCTGGGAGAAGGTTACTATTCTACATAGAGAAGCCTTCCGTGCGGAGGACAGACCGTTTCTGTCAAGATATTCTAGACATTATTACGACCTATACCGCATGATGCAGACAGAAGTCAAGGATAACGCCTTGGCGGATAACGAACTGCTCACACGTGTTGTAGATTTTAAGGACAAGTTCTATCGTTGCCCTTGGGCGAGATATGACCTTGCAAAGCGCGGAACTATGCGTTTGATGCCCCCTGCCTACAATCTTGATAAGCTCCGTGCTGACTACGAACATATGCAAAACATGTTGTTCGGAAAGAAGCCGAGCTTCGATGAGATTATGGACGGTATCGCAAAATTGGAAGCGGAGATTAATGCCGCTGGATGAGGCACGGCCTAAAAAATATTAACAGACAACGGAGGCCATATTGTGAGTATAAAGGCAGAAAATATAGATAAGGAAATAGCTTCAGAAGCATTTCTGCCGTCCTTAAGCCATGAATATATGGAGCTCTTTCGAGCGCTCCTTGAACATTTGGCAAGAGCGCTGCCGCTCGATAGAAATCAAATTATTGAGAATGCAATCCAAGCAGCCTTAGCAAATGCAGAGCTTGAGGACGAAATAGAAAAGTTAAAGTATATTGCTACTTTGCATGTGTTGATTGATCTATCTCAACAGGGATGGGTATTCGATATCAATGGCGGAGCACTTACATTGAAAATGGAAAATAGCAATGTTGACGATAAGCAAAGAATCAGATACCGCTTAAGCGCTGAAAGAAACGCCCAATTTAAAACCGGAAGCGTACAGTCATTTGTCCGTATGATGGAGAGTCCAAAAGATTTTGGTGGAAATATGATTTCTGTCAGAAATCTTTTCGGCGATCCTCAACTGATAATTGATGCAATGGATCGCGGAGAAGTCTTGTGTGAGCCCTATATTCAAATGGTAACTAACGAGCGGGATGTGTTGACAGGATATTGGTTATCGGATATATGGAGATATTTTAGGTACACCTGGTCTATTCCATATAAGACCATGCCGGGAAGAAACATCTATTACCTTGTGAGAGATAGACATCAGCCGTATCATCCCGTAATTGGAATATTTGCCTTGGGTAATTCCGTTTTGAATCTTACTGTAAGAGATAACGATATTGGATGGACAGTTGATGCAATTAAGCAAAACATGAACCGTCAAAGCGTCAAGTATCGCTACGAGCAAATGCTTGGAGGTACAGAAGGAAAGACGGTCCTTGCCGAAGATACGAAATACACCGAAACAGAAGAAGAATATTTAGTACGCGCTCAAGCATATGCGGAGCAAATATATCCCTTGCTGGTGAAAAATATTGACCTTGCCATTTCAGATATCTATGTCAAGGATCTTGGATATCACAGACAAACACGCTATCCGACCCCGGAAATGGTTGATAGGCTTAATGCAATTTCCGCAGAATATGCAGCATTATCTATAAACAACAAAAATAATGAAAAATCTCCCATATGGGAGGAAGAGGCAAAAAGCAATCTTTTTGTAAGAAAGAGGGCTGCGGAGTTAGCCAAACTTTTAGCAACAAAAATTGTTTTTCAGGCAGCAGAGGGACATACGAGCTTTGAACGGCTGAAGCATCTTCTTTCCACAGAAAAAGGTCGCAAGGCTATACATACGGCACTGATTGCGAATCGTAAGTGCAAAATTGGCTCCAATATGATGGATATAATTGTTTGCGGCTCTATCCCCCCCTATAACGAGCTTCTTGGAGGTAAATTGGTCAGCATTCTCTCCTGCAGCCCAACTGTAATCCGAGATTATACACAACGTTACGCCGGACAGATTAGCGAAATTGCCTCTCGTATGAAGGGCGAAAGGGTTGTCCGAGATAGTCATTTGGTTTATTTGGGCACAACAAGCTTATATGCAGTAGGAAGCAGTCAGTACAACAGAATCAAGGTCCCCTTGGATGGCGATTTCCTGGAATTTAGAAAAATGGGTGTTACTGAAGGGTTTGGCACTGTATATTTTTCTAGAGAAACCACATCCACATTTTCACGTATACTTGAACTGCAGGATGGTGGCAAAAGAATTAACCATGTTTTTGGTGAAGGGACTAGCCCTAGATTTAGAATGATTAGCAAGGGGCTAAGTGCCATAGGAATACGCGCAGATGCATTTTTAAAGCACTATTCCCCGAGAATAGTTTACTCTATTAATTTAGCCAAAAATACAAATCAATATCTTATGGGTATAGATGATACCCCACAGTACGGTTTTGACCTTAACAACGACCAGGAGGTTGCGGCTAAGACTCAAGAATTGATCGCTTATTGGTATAACCGTTGGGCAAAAAACAGATGCGATACAATCGATTTGCGTCAGCGTCTTACGGAATTTAACATTAATCATATTCTCATAGGAAATATTTAAAGGAGGCTTCATATGAGTAATTTACAATTTGTAAAAAAGCTTTATAATGGTAAAAACTGCTATTCAGATCATATGAGTGCTGAAGAAATCGGTCTGCTCTATCTCAAATCGAAGGTAGAGGATATCGTGGTGGAAATGATAAGCAAGGAAAGAATTATTTTTCTCACAGGTAACCCTGGAGACGGCAAGACTTTTATCATAAGAGCCATAGAAGAAAAAACATCTCTGGAAAATGTATATATTCAGACCGACTTAAATAAAGAAACTCAATACGATACTATAGCAAACGAGATTATCGATTGTTATCAGAACAATCGACCGGCTATAATTGCGGTTAATGAATATCCGTTTTTATTGCTTTGCCGTGCAATTAAGACAAAATCTGTAGAAATATACAGAGAAATCATGGATGTAAAAAAATCCGCGATAGCATACGACACCTCACGTCCCCTCGGTGGAAAAATTGCCATCCTGGACTTAAACGAAAGAACACTTATGGCGAAGGAGCGGCATATAACTGACGAAATTATAGTCAAGTTTATTTCGCTTCTTCAGAAAGAAACAACGGGATATCAAGTCCTATCCAACAACATTGGTGCTTTGTCTAATGAAAGAATAAGGCGACAGGTGGTGGAGGTGTTTGAGTTGGCGGCATTTGGGTGCGAGCATTTTGTAACAAGAGACATTTTAGGAGCGCTTGCATTTTTGTTTACAGCATGTACGATGCCGGAATATGAAAACGAACCCTATTACTCTGCAATTTTCCAAGGCGCTAATAAGCTTTTGAAAAGCATACAGCAGTTTGATCCTATTTATATAACCACCCCATCTTTAGACGAGGCTCTATGGAATGGCGAGGTGCAGAGTGGGTGGTTGTTAAATTCCCCTACAATTTGGCCGAATGACAAAAGCTTTGATGACGATGTAGAAGGTGCAATTGAATGCTTCAAAAGCATCAAGAGAAAGTATTATTTTGAAAACACGGACGGCCATTCATTGTTAGCGCTTCAGCCTGACGAAATTAGAAAATGTGCAGATATATTTACACATTTTGAGTCTCAGCGCAAGAAAATCAAGGAACGCATAATCCATGCAATTAATAAACTCTTTCTTCCTTCTTCAGATGATAGGCGCGACCTTCACATTTGGACAACTCATAAATTTGATATGAGCAAGGATGCTGCAATTGCTATTTCGAGCAAATCTGTTGAGTCCAATGATCTGGAAATTTTGATGCCACGTCCCGCAGATTGGCTTAAGGGTATGGAATATACTCCAGACCACATTATTCTTAAGCACAGACGACAAGATGAACCCAAACTTATCATTGATGTTGACTTTTTAAGAACGCTTGATGCAATTGAAAACGGGTATCCGATAGCTCTTTTGGCTCCTCAATACGAGCAGGCTGTTGCAATTTTCCTTCAGCAGTTAGATGATTTGGGACTGACAGAGGATAACGATGACGATGAAATTATAATCGCTAATCGTAAAAACAATGCAAAAATGATTATTAATATTCAAAACGGAAAATATGGTTTTGAGGAAGGAGATAACTAGTGGCTGTCAAGGATACATTAGATAGATTGAGTAGTGAAATTATAAATGATCACTTAATCTTTGACCCTACCTCGGATTCAACCAAGCCTCCCCATATCGCAAACGGATTATTTCGCGTTTGTGCTGGAGAAACCTGTGACACAAGCGAAATTCACGAATGGGTTTTGAGTGAGCGTAGGCTTAATCCGAAAAACGAAAAAAAGATAACTTCCTCTGCCGAAATAGTGGAAAAATACCAGGATATTCTTCAAGAGGGAAATTTGGAAAAGCCTGAGAATATCAAACGCTTCCGGTTGCTCCTTGAAGAGGTTTTCAATCAGGATAACACCGTATATCCATCGTTGGAATTTTCCGTTATGACCATATCCTCTCATTGGCTAATTAGAAATAGAGTTAACCCGGAGGCGCACATAGGAGATTTCATATACGGAATCTTATCCAAGGAAATTGACGGAAAGCAATCTCCGGCAATAGAGCTAATTCGGGATGCTTTGAAAAACGATACGGATGATCTGACTAGGCTAATCAGTCCCATAATAGCTTTTCCGTCTAAGGATGTTAAGCGGAATATATTCGAGGTTGATGCTTTCAGCGAAGATGAAATCAAATGGGATGCCTACAAGGCAAGACTCAGAGAGGGCTTTGACAGATTAGCAATCAATATTAAAGCCAAAGGCGAAGCAAAAAACTCATTGCTGGTTTTGAGACGTATTATTTGCTTTGTTGGATTTGCTACATTTGCATATCTGACCCATGCAAATTGTGCTATTTACAACGGCATTAATCCCCCTATAGTAATTGATGCTGGTGGAGATCTTGAATCCATAAAGAAAGCAAGTGAGCAATCCTATACATTAGCTAAAAAGTCCGTTGAGGATTATTTTGTCAATACGATTTATAAAATATTAAAGCTTGAAATTGCTGACTCCAGCACTACTGAGGCTTGCATAAAGTGGATTGATGAAATGGTTGTGAGTGATTCGGCAAAAGAAAGCGACATTAAAACCGCTGTAACGAGTTATTTTAATAGCTTTATTGACGAGAAGGACGATCCACTTCTTGCATTGTCAAGAGCTCTGCAAATTGTTCTGTATACCTTTAGGTATAAAAACAATTCCCCTTCCGATTACTGTCGAGTTTTAGGAACACGATGCGGATTGGTAGGTCCCCGTGGTAATAGAGCCAACGTTAAGCGATACCTTGTTAATAGCTTTACTCTGGAGACAATTACACTAAGTATATTGTCGGAGGATGATCTAAGATATGGTATTGATCTTAAGGAGTTGAGCGAAAAAGCAGTTCTGGCATATAATATCCTTTTGGGCTCAAGTGCTGATGAAGAATATGAAATTTTGGAAAAGCATAATATTGCACAATCAACACCGGGTGATTTAAGAGGTGATCTTTCCCTAAATGCGCAGCGCTTGGCGGATACCTACATATCCCTTGGTCTTGCCAAAAGGTATGCTGATGGGGTTACCCTTATAGGCTGGAGGTTATGAAATGAGCAAAAAATTATTAACCCAAATTATTATTAAGCTTGTAAACGGACACGCAAAAGCGAAGGAATACGGAGTGTCTTTAATAAATATTCCTGAATTTGATTACCCCCGCTTTGTTCAGGGGCTTGATTCCTCAAGAAATCTGGAGCTGTTTTTTCTAGGTTTTTCGGATGAAGCACAGGCGGAGTTAGCCTCTCAGCTTCCTCAACTTGAGGGCATAAGCTACAGCTATACCGTTGAAGCGGCTGAAAGCTCGAGAAATAGCGGAAACGAAAATGTTTTTCGCATTTTAATCGTAAAGCGAGCAGAGCTAGAGAAGCTCTCGTCATTAAGATGGTTCAATGAAATCACTCTAACCACCTTGTATACTCAAAGCTGCAAATATGCAAAGGATGAATTAAAAAGCACCAATTCGGTTATTGAAGCCTTGATATCGGCACTCAAAAGAAAACCCGTCCAGAATATGCTTAGCTTTGAGCGTGTAATTGAATATCTCGAGGTTCTTATTGAAGCTAACGCCGCTGAATTACCACAAACTCTCAAAGAAAAGTATTATATGCTTGGGCTTTGCCACGATAGAAATTTAGACAGCGGAAACCCCTCTACAGATGATTTTGTTGCAAGAATCAAGAGAAATCACGCTATAGTAGAGCGTATTGGCAATTTGGAGCGTACGGAAAGACAAAGTATTACAAATTATTATTCTAAAAGCACATCAAATAAGGATATACCGCGTCTCATTCTGAGCTACTACAAAACTAGAAACGTAGAGCTTTTGAGATTGATGGAGTTAGAGGAAATAGAGGAATGCTTAAAAGCTGTTAAGGAGAGTAGCACTCCCGATACACCTCGTAAACCCAAGCAACCGAAAGCACCGGTTGTTAAACCAACCGCTATGGCGGCGCAGCTCATTTTTGACGATTCTCCTGAAAAAATAGATGATATCATAGAAGAATTGGAGAACAAGGTTGATAAACGCCCCAACCCTAACAAGGGAGAAAGAATTGACATTGATGTAGACAATACTAAAATGCAATTCAAAGCAGAACCGGCAACTGAGATTATAGCTTCCGAGCTTGCAACAGAGGATAATTACGGTACAGTGATTTATGCCAATGTGCAAACACCGGATGAAGCCGTAAAAAACAAAGCAAAATACGAAACGTTAGATTTGCATAAAGCTTATTTAGACTCCGTATGGGAAAATCTTTCAAAAATTGGAACGATGCTTTCGGACAGCGAGAGTATCTCTGATTGCTTAGAAAGCTTTTTGACAGCAAGAGCTGTGCTTGTTCCGTATAGGCAAAGATTGCAGGATGTTCCTATGCTTCAGGTTTTGTCCAAATATGAAGATTTCTCCAAGTATATCTCTGCATATGAAAAGCTTTTAACTGCTATCAATGATGATTTCCCGAAAATATGGCAGATAGCTCCTTCTAATGCTAAAGCTATAATCAATGCGATAATGTCCCTGGATTATGTTTTCATCATTGGCGAGTCTGAGCATCATGCTATTCCGACTCCTTTGAATCCAATGTATCTTTGGAAATATGTAGAGCTGGCAAAAGAAATTCTTTCAAGCAAGGGTGTCAATGCGACTGAGGATGCATATTTAGACGAAAACGATAAGGCGTTTATTGTGCGAAAGGCAGAGGATATCCCTGACCCACTTTCGGTTATTTTGCTTCCGTCTACAATTACAAATGGATCTGCTGCATTTCTTCCGCTCGCAGGAAGATTGGGATCATTACCGATATATTCGACGAAAAAGCAAATCAATCAAAGCGAAAGCGGTATTGATGCCCTCAAGGAAGCAATCATTCGATATCTTTGTCTTTATCCCCATGCCGGAATGATGCTTAAGCTTGCTGTGATAGATCCACCTTCGGTGGAAACTATTGTATCTATGCTTAAGCTCTTAAACGGAGATAAGGATTTCGACATTGAAGGAATTGAAATAACTATATATCGAACCAAAGAAGCCTCTGAGGATTGGATTGAGATTGATGATGACTCTCTTAATGACGGTATGCTTGGAAAATACCGCGGCAAGCGCTCTCTGAACTTTAAGCTTCGCATAATCGATCAAAAAAGAAATTATTCTAAAATTCTTGATGATCTGACACAAGAGCAGCATATGCTTATAATTTTTGACCCCAATGAGGTTAAAATTGAAACGGCTCAAAACAACAGACGTATTCATATACATCCTTTGTGTGTTCCTAAAATTTATAAGTATAATCCTTTGGAGAACAATGTTGAAATACGACCCGCAAGTGAGGGCGGTATCTTTAGCACTTACTCAAGCATCATTGAGAAGCTAAATGAACATCCCTCTGCCTTTAGTCATACGGCAACATATTTCCACACCCCTCTCAAGATTGATACCTACAACGCTTTCTTGAAAAAAGCGGATTGGCTCATTATTTTAGACCAAAGCCTTAAAACCTGGGATGTTTCTCTTCGTGCGGCAAGTGAAAAGCTGTTTTACAGAGAAAATGACTACCGTTCTATTGGAATTTATTCCAGTAATTGCAGAAAATTCATACTAGGATATGAAACCTTAATTAAGGACTTAGGCAATTTTATTCCCAACTCTGATGGTATAAAAGAAATAATTCAATCTATTCGCGAAATTAATGACGATGGCTTATTAAGTATTGCCTCTCACAAATCCAATAGAATTTTTGATACAAATCACGGCAAGGGAAGCTTGGGTATTGCGGTTTCGGCAATTAATTACAAGAGAAAGCATCCGGATGCGCTCTTGGTCGGTCTGGACACCCAATTGGCAAAAGAGTGGCTGTCTGATCGCGAGGAAAGAACTCTGCCTGATTTGATAGGTCTAAGACTCAACCCGGATACAGACGAGGCGATTGTTGATATTATTGAAGTAAAAACATACTCCAATAATGATCATGCCTTCGTCGTCGAGGGAGACACTATTTGGGGGCATGCAGTTGAGCAGGCATCTGTCCTGGAGGCATTGGCCAAAGAAATTTTCGGAGCAACCGAGAGAATAACGACTGTTTCCAGACGAGAGATTTTGCGCGAGCAAGTTTTTGAGGCTCTCTTCCAATCCGAGATGAAGCCCAAGGATAAGCTAAAATATAGCGAAATGCTAAACGAATTGTTTGCAGGCGTATATAGTGTTGAAATCAATAAAAGCATCGCCTTTGTTGATTTTGAAAATGCGGAAAGCTCTTCCAAGGTATATGTAGGAAGGGACGCATATGCCGGCAATCAATATTTCCTGGATACAATCGGTAGTGATGAAATTCGAGCTATCATTTCCAATAGTGACTTTATCCCCTCATCCATAATAACAACTACCAAGCCTTCGGACACCTCTCCCACAAATATAACTGTAGTTGTAAAAGAAAGCGAGGACGTCATAGTTACAGAAAATGTCCTTGTAGCATCGGGAGAGCCGGCGGTAAAATCAACATCTACAGTTACCGCTGTGGCAACTCCAGATGATATTTCTCCTACGGACACCGACAACGATGAAAAATTAGCACAAAGAAAAGCCATTGAAGAAAAATGCATCAAGCTTAATAAGGTGTTTAAGGATTACGGTATCAATGCACACCCCGTCAATCCTGAAATGGTCCAAGAGGCTGCTAGATTTACAAGATTCCCCATAGAGTTAAAATCTGGCGAGACTGTTCGCTCACTTGAAAGATATAAGACCGATATCGGCATTCAATTGGAAGCAAATGGTGAAATTCTTATTAACCATATCAAGGGAACCAGATATATTTCTGTAGATATTCCATTTGCTCATTCAGGCAAAGCAATCAGCTTGATGGATCATTTGTCTCTTACAACTAGCAAGGAGGGGGCCTTGAATATTGTCGCAGGTCAAAAGCCTGACGGCAAATTTGAAGTAATGGACATTTCCAAGGCACCGCATATGCTCGTGGCTGGTACAACAGGCTCTGGTAAAACTATATTCTTATATTCTATCCTGGTAAGCTTGCTTCATCAATATTCTGCTGAGGAATTAGAAATTCTCATTATTGACCCCAAGCAAACTGACTTTATTTTCTTTGAGGGAATCCCTCATCTTTATGGTGGACATGTAGTAAAGGATGCCGAAGAAGCACTTGAAAGGCTACAACAAATTAATGCTGTAGATAAAGAGGAGCGTACGGCAGCTCTTATGGCATGCAGAAGCAGAGACATTGAATCCTACAACCAAAAGAATCCTAATGCAAAAATGAAGCGGCTTGTGGTGGTTATTGATGAGTATTCCGATTTGATTCAAGCAGCCGAAATGCAAAGCAATAGAAAAGAATTTGAAAAAAACCTTCAAATGCTCTTGCAAAGAGTTAGAAACCTTGGAATTCATCTTGTAATCGCAACCCAAAGACCTTCTGCGCAAATTGTAACTGGCGCATTGAAGGCGGTTATCCCCTTTAGAGTATCCTTTAGATTACCGTCGCATACCGATTCTCAAACTATTTTGGATATGTCCGGTGCCGAGAATCTTCTAGGCAAGGGAGACATGCTAATGGTCACGGATAGTGATACGATGAGAATGCAGGGTCTCTATATTTCAGAGGACGAACTGTCCAAATTTATAGAACATTTATTATAAACGAACAGAAGGTGATGAAATGCAAACGGTTGAGAAATCCGCTAATTATATTGAGGGCATATTTGTAAAGGAGCTTAAGAACAGATTTCTTTGCGAGGTGCTCGTTAACGGAGTGGCAACCGTTTGCTACGTCCCTTCTTCGTGTCATTTGAGTAATTTTCTTGATTTGTCAAACAAAAAGGTTTTACTTGTGCCAACCTTAACGCCGGGCTCGCGAACAAAATATGCTTTGCTGGCAGTACCATTCAAAAGAAGCTATTTGCTTCTTAATACTTCTATGGCAAACGTTGCAGTAATCAACAGCTTACGCAAGTCCCGCTTTTCATATTTAGGAAAACGTAATATAATTTTCAGCGAACACAAGGTTGATGACTATAAGACGGACATTTTTATAAAAGATACAAATACCATTATTGAAATCAAAAGTATCATATCTACAAACGACTCTGGAATTTTCCCCACAGTATACTCGGAGCGTACTATAAACCAGCTGAAAAAGCTTCAAAATTTTCTCACAAAGGGATATAGGGTGTGTTTTATTATTGTTTCCCTAAGCCCTTATCTTAAAGAACTTTCACTTGATGGGAGCACCGAGTTTTACAAGGAATTTATGAATTGTATTCGGCTTGGTATGATAACAAAGGCGTATTCTTGTAGGCTCTGTGATAATCAAGTATGCATCGAAAAATCCATTCCGATAAATGGATATTCGGATACTTAACTAACGATTTGAGGTTGCTGCTTCGATGGCAACCTTTTATCAAATTGCTTACATTATAAGGGAGAATAATAAGCAAGCTTTCAATTCCTGATAAAAATCTCCCACACGGCAACTAACAATCTTCCTCTCCTGCAATTGATAACATTCTGATAACTTTCTCCGCAGCCGCTGGACTTTCTCTCAAAATTATGGTAACATACCGTGTTATGAGAGAAAGGAGGTGCGGAGATGGCTTACGGACATCTTGACACAGTATGCGCTCCGAGGCGCAAACGCAATGAAGATAGCTTTAATAAGAGGTTGCTGCGGTATTGTGTGGCGATGGCGAGTTTGGGATTGTTGTACCACCGGGGAGAGCTCTCCTTACACTCCTGGTACAGAGCCGAACAGATAGTAACTGACCGCTACCGGCTTGCCGAGGACAGCCTCTTTCGCAAGTGGCACCCTGACTATGATAAGAGCATTGTTGAGCAACGCGCCGAGCGCCTGCTCTACATTCGGGAAACATAATAAAACAAGACCGATCGTGCCGGGCGATGATGCTCGATGCGGTCGGTCTTTTCGTTCACAGAAAGTTATCTGGACTTTCTGCCAAAGGTATGGTAATATCTCCTGCTACAAGGAGGTGAATTTATGCAGAGCATACTTGAAGAATTGTGGTACGGAAATATATGCCCAAACGAAGGCTGCCGTAAAACCACACCCGAAGTCAAAGAGCTGATGGGCTACATTGCCGACCATCACGAAGCTCTCCTCGGAATGCTTACGGACAAGCAAAAAGAAACGTTTGAAAAGTTCGATGATTGCTGGGATGAGCTTACGGATATAAACGAGCGCGAAATATTCGTATATGCATTCAAGCTCGGGGCGAGAATTGCCATTGACGTCTTGACCGAGAGGTAATATGCGCAAAAAGAGTAGCACGGAGAAAACCTCTAGGCTACTCTTTGTCCTTTCTGTCCCTATTGTCCGTTTGGCTAGAGCAATGGTTACAGGTAAAACACTAAACTAAAAAACGTTGTATAAATCGTGATGCAAACCGCACATCATATTGACTTATATCCCCAAAAGCGATATAATTTAAGATAAAAAGATGAGGCAATCGATATAACGAAACTCTGACAAACGCTCGAAAAAATATTTGTTGAAATCTTATTAAACACTATAAAAAGGCAACTATAATGAAAAAGAAGAACCAGCATTATGTTCCAAAATTCCACTTGCGCCAGTGGTCTTTAGATGGAAAATTAATATCACTTTACAATAAAAATAACAAAGTATTTGTTGACAACAAAGCCCCCATAAAAAAAGCAGCCTCAAAAAACTACTTGTATGACAAAGATGGAACCGTTGAAAATCTTTTTGCTACCTTGGAATCCTACATAGCTCCCATATGCAAAAAAATAATTGATTCGGAATCATTGTCTAGTTTGTCAGATTTCGAATTAGACTCCTTGTATTTGCACGTTACAATGTGTAACGAGAGAACTGCGGCCGCGGGCGAGGATTATGAAGAATTAATAATGGCAACTATTCAAACTTCCTTACAAATGTATCAAGCCCATGGCCGATTCTTAGACATAGATGTTAATACAATTAAGGACAAATTATATGTTCAGTTCCCTTGTAGCAGGGCAATTCAAAATGCATTAAAATACTACCCACTAATAAAGGATTTAAAGTTATCTTTAATCAAAAACACTTCTAGTGTAGAATTTTTAACATCAGATTACCCTACTATAAAATATAATCTATGGAGCCTTAGCAGAAAATTATATTCTGGGTGGGGGATGAGTAGTGTAGGAATTATGTTTATACTTCCTATCTCCCCTAAACTCGCACTCATTGCATATGACCCCGTTGTTTATAGCATTAAAAACCTAAGGAATAATATAGTCTCCATAAAGAAAAAATCCCAGATAGACGAAATAAACGGACTAATGGTACTCAACGCCAATCAAAGCTTGTTTTTCTCTCCTAACATATCCTCACACTATATTGAAAAAATAATTTCGCGTATAGAAAAATACATGATACCCCCAGATCCGGTAACTGTGTTAGGCAATACAAATGGCTTTTTAATAGCTCACAATACTCGAAGAATACACTATAAGGCAAATTTAGGCTTTTTAACTATATTGCCTGATTCATTAAAATGGCCAGTTCCCGCTCACGCGGCAGGTCTGCTTAGACCAACCTCAACAGAGATTGCTAAAATTTGTGGATTCAAAATGGATTAGCAAAAGTTTACTATGCCGTGAAAAGTATGTTGTATCGTTTTATAGGAGTGTTTCTCCACAGTACCCATAAAACAATACAAAAAGCACTTCGCACGTCACAAAAAAATGTATCAGTGTGTCGATGCTGTGGTCCACAGTACCCATAAAACAATACAAAAGGCACTTCGCGCGGCACAAAAAATTGTATCAGTGTGTCGATGCTCTGGTCACCCTTTCACACAAATCAATACAAAACCATGGTTATATTATTCCGTTAAACGTAAAAATATTGTTCCGCAGCTATTGATATTGTTCCGAAAATGTGGTATAATACTAAAAAATAAGGAGGATATGCTTATGTTTATGACCATAAAACAAGCTTCCGAAAAGTGGGGCATTTCCGATAGAAGAATTCGCGTGCTTTGCTCAGAAGGAAAAATTCCGGGTGCATACCAAGACGGACGTGCATGGAAAATTCCCAGTGATGCTGATAAACCTGCAGACGGAAGATATAAATCAAGAGAAAGCATTCTTGCACGAATTGAACAGAAAAAGAAGGAGCTTGACGGCAGAAGACCCCTGACCGAGGGAGAAGTCGCAAGACTCAACGAAGAATTTATTGTAGAATACACATATAACTCAAACGCTATCGAGGGAAACACACTCACACTCCGCGAAACTGACCTTGTGCTTCGAGGCCTTACGATAGACCAAAAGCCGCTCAAAGACCATATGGAGGCTGTAGGTCACAAAGAGGCTTTCGACTACGTATCCGAGCTCGTAAGAGATAACGTTCCAATCAGCGAAAGAATTATCAAAGAAATTCATTATTTGGTTCTTGCAGACAAGAAAGATGACCGTGGTGTTTACCGTCGCGTTCCCGTGCGTATTATGGGGGCACATCACGAACCCGTTCAGCCCTATCTGATAGAGCCGAAGATGGAGCAGCTCATCCGTGAATTTTTAGAAAGCGATGAGAATATTGTTACAAAGCTTGCAAGGTTTCATATTGAATTTGAAGGTATCCATCCTTTTATTGACGGCAACGGCAGAACCGGGCGGCTTTTGGTAAACCTGGAATTAATGAAAGCCGGCTACCCTCCCATTGATATAAAGTTTAACGACCGTTTGGCTTATTATAACGCTTTCGATGAATACCACGTCAAAGGTAAGCTTTCCACAATGGAAAACTTATTTGCCGGATACATTGAGGCAAGGCTTGACAGATATCTGAAAATTTTGGAGAGCTAACTATATATTAGAATGCACTATATCAGGAGACAAGAAACATGAAACGCGGAGACATTATACGATACGTAGATATGACGATTGAAGAGGGCTTTTCTATTCAACGTGGTATGAACTTTAACGTCGCAAATCGAGAATACGGTATTATTTTAATGAGTGTGCGCCCTAATGCACCGTACGCCGATCGCTTTGAAGACGATGGAACGACAATCATTTATGAAGGCCATGACGTTCAGGCGAACTATGTTCCCGCCGGCAAGGCTCCTAAAGATGTCGACCAACCTATGACCTTACCGTCTGGTATTTTAACTGAAAACGGAAAGTTTTTCGAGGCAGCAAAAAAATACAAAGCAGGGACAGCCCCAAAGATCATTAAGGTATATGAGAAAATCAAAGCTGGAATATGGTCATACAACGGATATTTCCGGTTGGCTGATGCATGGATAGAGGCGGCGGGCGCTCGCAACGTTTTCAAGTTTAGGCTCGAAATGATAGATGAAACACTGGATGCCGATATAACCGAGGGCGAGCCCACTTTGCTGGAGCAGGAACATAATAGATTGATTCCTACAAGTGTAAAAGTTGAGGTTTGGCAACGAGACAAAGGTCAGTGCGTATACTGCGGTTCCAAAACGAATTTGCACTACGATCATATAATCCCCTTTTCAAAGGGAGGATCTTCCACAACAGCGGCAAACATACAACTGCTTTGTGCTGCGTGCAATCTTAGAAAGCATGATAATATAGAATAACAGCAAGACTACGTAGATAAAATCATAAAAACATGGTTAATCACGCATGATCCTGACAACTGGACTGGGCCGAATTTGGAAAATAAAATATAAAAAATGCACTGCTAGCAATCCAAGCTGTTAATTGTATTGATATAGTGGTAAGGTGCCAAAAAGGAAAACACACCCTCGTGGTGTGTTTTTTCTTTTTGCATGGGCGGGATTTGAACCTATCCGCGACCTCCGGAGGAGGGAGTGGGTGAGCGAGAGAAAAACAGTTGATAACTGTTTTTTCGAAGCGAAGTCCGCCGAGTGCGAGCAGAGCGAGCCGATTTGAGGCGATGCTATGCGACACGCGAACGGACAGGGCAATGAAAAATCCCACGGGCTGTCAATCAAAAAATATTTTTATATCGGATTGAATAGTGACAAGGTTTGTGGTATAATTGATATAATAAAGGAAAGAGAGGGCATCATATGCTATTGATTAAAAATGGACACATCAAGACCATGGCGGGCGAAGACATTGAAAGCGGATACGTTTTGATCGGAGATGACGGCAAGATCGTGTCCATTGGCAAGAACGCAGAGGAAACTGCCGATATGGCGGTGTTAGATGCCGAGGGACGCTTAGTGACGCCGGGATGTGTAGAAGCACATTGTCATATTGGTCTTGGGGATCTATCGGGTAGTGATTGCAATGAGTCATCCGGCCCCATAACGCCTGAAATGCGAGCGATTGACGGTATTAATCCGCAGCACGAGGCGTTCAGAAATGCCATTCGGGGCGGTATTACTTCGGTTTGTACGGGACCCGGCAGCGCCAATATCATCGGAGGAACCTTTGCCGCAATCAAATGCTACGGCAAGCGGGTCGACGATATGATCATCAAGAATCCCGTGGCAATGAAGATCGCTTTTGGGGAAAACCCAAAAAAATTTTACGGTCAAGGCGGCAAGGCTCCGAAAACGAGAATGGCAATCGCCGCTCTCCTTCGTGAATTTCTGTATAAGGCTAAGAAATATTACACCGATAAAGAAGAGGGAAAGGATCCCGCATTTGACATGAAGCTGGAGGCCATGCTTCCCGTTATGTCCGGTGAGATCCCGCTGAAAGCCCATGCTCACCGTGCCGACGATATTTTTACCGCTATAAGAATTGCCAAGGAGTTCGGCTTGAAGCTCACTTTGGATCATTGCACAGACGGCGCGTTGATTGCCGATGAACTGGCAAAAGAGGGATATCCCGCATTCGTTGGTCCTTCCATGGGCGGAAAATCAAAATATGAGCTTTGGAACAAGGATTTCAAGACCCCCGCCGTACTGAATTCTGCCGGTGTTGACATTGCGATCATCACCGACGCAAGTGTTATACAGATAGAATACCTTCCGCTTGTTGCCGGTATGGCCGCTAAAGCAGGGCTTCCTTTTGAGGAAGCATGGAAGGCGATCACGATAAACGCAGCCAGGCTGACCGGTATCGGCGATAGGGTCGGAAGCCTGGAGGTCGGCAAGGACGGCGATGTGGTAATATGGCAAGCAGATCCCTTGCGTGAGATAGGCGCGGAAGCGCATACTACCGTCATTGACGGAAAAATTGTTTACCGCGCAACGGAGCTTTGAATAATTTTTTATAGGAACGCTTCTTGTTAAGATAACACAAAAAAGAATCCTCGGACTTGTTCCGAGGATTTTTTTACCGCCTTACTGTTCACTAAAACCTCGGGGCTTTGAGGCGACGCTACCGAGTTTTTTGCATTGTAGTTGTTGGGCGGATCTAAACTTAAATAATCCGATCATTTGTATTCGCTTGGCGAAACGCCGAAATGCTTTTTGAAATTGCGGTAAAAGGTGCTTGGATCTCTGTAACCCAGCTCCATGGCAGCTTTAAGAACGAGATTACCTGATTTTATGAGGGCTGCCGCCGCTTCAATTCTTTCTCGGTTTAAGTAGCTTTTAAAGGTTTGCCCTGTGATTTTATGAAAGCTCTCGCAAAACGAGGATTTTGACATCGCCGTACGCTTTGCCATCTCGTCAAGCGTTATATGCTCGGAAAGGTGATTTTTGATGTAACCCAGGCAATGCAATATTGCTTCTCTTTCTGAAACGAATCTCACATTTTCAAATCGTTCGTCAAGATAGGCGCGGGCAAAAACAGAGAGGAGAAGCAATAGCGAGGATTTTATCAAGGTATCCTTTCCCGTCATATTACCGGAAAATTCCTGCATGATTTTTGACACCAGCGTGTCTGCAAGCGCAATATCCTCTGACATTAACGTCAGGCTTGGTTCTACTCCCTCGTGTGACAAATCCGTAATACAGTGTATAAAATCCGCAACGAATTTGTTCGTCTTGACAATTTCGGCAATATATGACGGCATAAAAGAAATCGAGTAAAAACACAAGTCCTTTGATGCCGTTTCTATGTAATGTGGCAGATTTGGCGGAATAATAAACACGTCTCTTGTCTTTAGCTCCGCGCTGCCGGTTTCCAGATGGTGTATCAATCTACCGCTTTTCAGATAATAAATTTGATAGTACTCATGATTATGAAGCGAAAGAGCTTCCCCGGGTTTGGTTATTTCATTAATGTGAAAGTCCTCTGTAGCGTTTGAATAATACGAGAGGACAAATTTTTTGATATCCATTATTACACCGTCGTTTTTTATTTATTTTATCATTTGTTTGGACAAAATGCAATATATTTTTTGATTTTTGCAATGCCCGAATTTTTTTATTATGTTAAAATAAAAGCAACTATTAGGCATTGGTGTATGCATGAAACACAGAAAGGAATAACAAGTCGATGAAAATCGTTGCGCTTTGCGGTCTTTTGGGCTACGGATATAGCGAAGAAGCGTTGAAGATAGCTTTTTCGGAAAAGGTGGATTTTTTGGGGGTTGACGCCGGCTCCACCGACCCGGGACCGTATTATCTTGGGAGCGGTAAGTCCTTTACCGACAGAGCTGCGGTAAAAAGAGATATATCATTGGCGTTGCCCCTTGCTCTTGCGCAGAAGGCACCGTTTATTATCGGAACGGCAGGCGGAGCAGGAAGCTACGTACACGTGGAATGGCTCAAGGAAATAATTTTTGAGGTGGCTCGGGAGCTGGGGCTTCATTTTAAGCTCGGCACGATATATTCCGACGTCACAAAGGAATACGTGATGGGGAAGCTTGACTCATGCAAAATAAAAAACCTCAGCGAGCACTTTCCTCTTACACGGGGTGCGGTAGAGGAAAGCGAAAGGATAGTCAGCCAAGTAGGTGTAGCTCCGTTCATCAAGCTGCTTTCAGACGGAGTAGATGTTATCGTCTCGGGCAGAGCCTGCGATACGGCGATATACGCCGCTCCTTGCATTATGAAGGGCTATGATCCCGGCCTTGCCTTCCATATGGCGAAGATCATGGAGTGCGGCGCTATGTGCGCCGAGCCCGTTGCGGCGGCCGACGTTATGCAAGGCTATATGTATGACGATCACTTCGAGCTTTGCCCCGCGAACCCTACGAGAAGATGCACGGTTGACAGAGTGGCGGCACATACGCTCTACGAACAATCCAATCCTTATCTTATATATGAGCCGGACGGCGTATGCGACCTTACAAATTCTGTTTTTACGCAAAAGGACGAGCGAACGGTAAGTGTTAGCGGTTCGGTATTTTGTGATGCCGAGGTTAGGACCCTTAAGCTTGAGGGAGTTAAATGCTCGGGATACAGAACCATCTGTCCGGCTACGATATACGATCCATTGACAATAGATAAATTTCCCGAGATTGTGGAAACCGTAAACGCTTTTGTAAAGGAAAATACAAGGGAAACGCTTTCCGAAAGCAGCTACACTATAAACTACAAAACGAGCGGCGGCTCGGAAAGCTCGCTTGGCATAGTTATTGACGTTGTGGGAAAAACACAAGAGATTGCAGATACGGTATGCGCCTTGATAAGGAGCAGAATGCTTCACTGCGATTATGCAGGCAGAAAATCAACGGCAGGAAATCTTGCCTTTCCTTTCTCTCCTTCGGATATCCACGTGGGAGCAGTATACGAGTTTTCGGTGTTCAACCTCGCCGAAGCGGATTCGCTTCTTGAAACCTCAAGACTTACAGTGGAGGACGTATAAACAGTATGAAAAAGCTTGTAGATTACACCAAAATACTTAGGAGCAAAAATGCAGGCCCCTTATTTATTACCTTCGACCTAATATTCAGCGGAAGCGACGAGATGGAGCACGTGCTTGAAAAACTCACAAAATCCGACGTGGCTATGGCGTACGGAATAGATGAAAAAGAGGTAGATATAATCGCATACAAAGTAGTAAACTCAATAAAGATAACATTCCCCCGTCAGAACATAAGCGGAAGCCTATGCGATGGTGACATATACGGCTGTCAAATGCATATGCCGCTTGCAAATATCGAGCTTTAAAGGAGAGGTAAAATGTACGCAGATAAAGAGTATATCATTTCTTTAAGACACGAGATTCACGAGTATCCGGAAATCGGCTTTGATTTGCCGAAAACGATTGCGGTTGTGAAAAGAGAGCTTGATAAGCTTGGAATTGAATATACCGAGAAATACGGCGAGTCAAGCGTTGTAGCTACGATCAACCCGGAGAAAAGCGATTTCACACTCGGGATCCGCGCGGATATGGATGCGCTTTTGATTCAGGAGAAGACAGATTTGCCCTTTAAGTCTAAAATTGACGGTCAGATGCATGCCTGCGGACACGATGCGCACACGGCAATGCTTCTTGGCACGGCAAAGGCTCTCAAATCAATGGAAGACAAGATTGCTTGCAGAGTGATGCTGGTGTTTCAACCAAGCGAGGAAGGGCTGAAAAGCGGCGCAGAGGAGCTTGTGAAGGGCGGGCTGATGGACGAGATCGACGTGATCCTCGGTATGCACGTGGAAAACTGGCTGCCAAGCGGCTCGATCGGCGTTTGCGGCGGTAGCTCCATGGCGTCCAGCCGAAACTTCCGCATTGATTTTTACGGAGCGACAGCGCACGCAACGCTTCCTCATTCGGGAATTGATGCGCTTGCGACAGCAGTTCGCACGTATAATAATATTCAGTATATGACGGGCAGAGAAATCAATCCTTTTTCCGAATACGTTTGCTCGGTTGGTAAGCTTGCGGGCGGAACTTCGCAGAATATCATCGCGGACCACGCTTATATGCTTGGCACGATCCGTACCTTCGATATGGAGCTTGACGCTTTTCTTATCAAAAGAATTACAGAAATTGCAAATAACGCCGCAAACGAGGTGGGGGCAAGGGCCGAGGTAGATACAAAGCTCAAGGCCTTGGTCGTATATAATAACCCTTATATTTCGGAGCTCGTGCTTGATTCTGCCAAAAAGGTTGTCGGCGAGGATCATATTGCAAAAATGCCGAAAAAGCTCAGCTCCGAGGATTTTTCGCAGTATCTGACCAAGAAGCCCGGCGTGTTTATGCGCCTTGGCACGCGAAGCGAGGAAAAGGGATGCACCACCTTGCCGCATAACAACGATTTTTTGATCGACGAGGATGCCCTCCCCATCGGCACGGATGCCTGCGTGCAGTTCATTCTGGACAATATGGGCGGCATTGATATGCAAAAGGTCGCCGCCTCGGATGAAAGGAGAACGAAGCAATGAAGCAAACGGTTTGCAGCGTGGGAGACTCGATTCTTCTTGAAAAATTTCCCGAGGCATACGCCACGGATGCCATTGAGGCCATCGTTCGCCGGGCTGACGCACGCCTCTTCAATCTCGAAAACGTCTTATCAGACCGAGAGATCCACGGCTCCACCTATTGCGGCGGCACTTGGCTTCTTGCTCGCGAGGAAACGCTGGACGAGGTATTGCGCTTCGGCTTTAACGGCTGCTCCTTTGCCAATAACCACACGATGGATTATTCCTACGACGGGCTTTTCGACACCCTGAACGCCGCCCGAAAAAGAGGCCTGCCCATCGCGGGAGCAGGCAAGGATCTTGCCGAGGCATCAAGCTATGCGGAGATAGAAACCGAAAACGGAAAATGCGCCCTGATCTCGATCACGGCAACCTTCAACGATGCGGCGCGCGCGGGCAATCCTGCACAGCAGGTTTCGGGCAGACCGGGGCTGAATCCCCTGCGCTTCTCCGTGGAATACCGCATCACGCCCGAGCATATGAAAGCGCTGAAGGAGATCTCCGCGGGTACGCACATCGACGGAAGAAGAAACCGCTCGCGTCTTGGCGGCTATACCCCGATGCCCCCCGAGGGGTGCTTCGGCTTTGGCGAATACAACTTCCGCGAAAGCGAGGTCGAGGGCAAATTCTCCCGTGTGAACGCACTTGATATGCAAAGAACCGAGCAAACGATCGAGATGGCGCGCAAGACCTGCGAAACCGTGATCGTCAACGTCCATTCCCATGAGATCAAGCACGATACCGACGACGAGCCGGACGATTTTCTGATAGAATTCTGCCGCAAATGCATCGATGCGGGCGCATCGGCGGTGGTCGGCACGGGCACGCATCAGCTGAAGGCGATCGAGATCTACAAGGAAAAGCCCATCTTCTACAGCCTCGGCAATTTCATCTTCCAAAGCGATATGGTGTTCTGTATGCCGGACGATTTCAGAGAGAAATACAAGATGCCGCACGGACTTACCGCGCGCGAGCAGGTGGCATTGCGAGCCAAGAGAGGCAACGGCGGCCTTCACGCCGACGTCAATAATTTCCGCTCGCTGATGCCGTTTATGACCTTTGAGGACGGAAGACTCACCGCCCTTACGCTTTATCCTCTGCGGCTGGATATGCACACGGGCTTCCCGGCACGCGCCGACGAGGAGGAAACGAGGATCATATACGGGTATCTGTGCGAGCGCAACGCGCAGTTCGGCACCGTGATCGAGTGCAAAAACGACAGAATCGAGGTAATACTGAAGTGATTCGTACCGAAATATATGAGCAGGTGCTGTTTGAAACCGTCAAAAGAGGGGCAACCGAGATCAGCGCCGACGTGCGCGAGGCGTTTGAAAGCGCGATCGCGAGAGAAACCAACCCCGATGCAAAAAACGGACTGATGGCAACCTTGAAAAGCATGGATATGTCCTCGAAACGGCAAAATCCCCTTTGCGTGGATACGGGCTGGCCTATATTTTACTTTAAGGTTGGCAACGAATGCCGCTTGGAGGGCGGCTTCGTGGAGCTGGAAAACGCCGCAAGACGTGCGGTTGCAAAGGCTACAAAGCTTGGCTTTCTTCGCGCTACAATGAAGCATCCTCTCACCGGCTACGACCCGGGAAACAACATTGGAATGAACATTCCTGATTTTACATATCAGTTCGTTGAGGGAGACGCCATTGAAATATCTTACGCGGCAAAAGGCGGAGGAAGCGAATGCTTCGGAGGCACAAGGCATAGGATCGTTGCCTTTGCAGATGGTATTAAAGGTATAGAAAAATTCGTTATTGATAGCTTCGTGGCCTCTGCGAGAGCAGGTGCGGTATGTCCCCCTTCCGTTCTCGGAATCGGCATTGGCGGAACTGCCAACGTAGCCGCAAATCTTGCTAAAGAGGCGGCGTGTTTAAGAACGGTTGGCTCAAAGCATCCCGATCCTATGTTCAGAAAGATAGAAGAAGATCTGTACGAGGCTCTCAACAGTCTTGGCATAGGTATTCTCGGAGCAGGCGGAAAAACCTCTGTCCTCGCCGTAAACGTGGAATATGCTTACACGCATATTGCAGGCATTGCGTGTGCCACCAGCACAAACTGTATGGTTGCGCGCAGAGCTTCAAGCAGGATCAATGCAAACGGAGACGTAACGATAATGCCAAGCCCTATGTGGTTTGGAGACCGATAATGCATCATTTTGCAAATAATCATTAACATATAGGAGCAATTATGGCAGAATATCATTTAAAATCACCTTTGAGTGAGGAAGATGTGAGAAAACTTAAAATAGGCGATACGGTATATATCAGCGGAAACGTTTTTACCTGCCGTTCAAGACTTCAACGCTATATTTTTGATGAAGGAAATACATTGCCCTTTGATACCTCGGACAGAAACATTCTAATCCACAACGGTCCTATCGTTATAAAAGAGGACGGGAAGTGGAAGCTCGTATCCTTTATGCCCACCTCAAGCATCAGATTTGAAAAATGGGGAGAGAAAAGCGTAAAAGAGTGGGGATTGCGAATGATAGTCGGAAAAACCACGATGGGAGAAAAGACGGCGGCTGCAATGAAAGAAATGGGCTGCGTTCACGTTTCTCCCCGTTCGGTAAGCCCTAATCTTTGGATAGATTCTATTGAGGTAGAAGACGTTTATCTTTTCGATGAGCTTGGCAGTATCGAGGCGGCATGGTTTTTCAAGATAAACGAGCTTGGTCCGTTTATCGTGGATATTGATTCGGAAGGAAATAACTATTTCGACAGGCTTGACGAGAGCATAGCCGAGAATAAAAAAATCGCACTTGAAAAGCTGGGAATAGATACTAACTTTAATTTTACAAAGCTTTATTAAGCGAATGCAAACCGTTGATTTTCAAGCGGGCATCTGTTTGGGATTAACAACACATAAAAGAACGAACTTTTGTCTACCGGATGAAAGCTCGTTCTTTTCATATTTTCGGGCAAAATCAAGGGAAAATAAGCAAAATTTTCGATATTACGCATATTGTCAGCTTCTATAAATTGGTTTGATATCTTCGTATATCCATCCAAGAGGTTGCGGCTTTGGCTTCTTCAAGCATCGTTTTTGCCATTCTTCGTTTTAGCCACGTGATTTTCCATCGCAAAATAGAGTTATAAAAGCTCTTGAAAGTTTGGGGAAGGTATGCTACAATATAGGCATGGAGGATTTGAAAAAATGGGTAAAATGTTCAAATACGCGATTTTAGGCTTGCTGATTGTCTTTTTGGGAAGCATATTGCTTCAGTTTGCGTACAATATGCTTTTCGTGAAGCCCTTCGCGGCAGAGACCACCAAGGGCGGTGACGGTAAGCTTACCGAAATGCTTTATCTTTCGGACACTTTGGAGGATGGCTATTTTGAGAACGTCGCGCTGATCAGCGAAAATCTTGAGGGAGCGATCGAGCGCATCGATATAAGAGAGGACTGCGCGGACTTTACCGCCGCGGGGCTGATTCGGTTCTACATTGAAAACGAGCACAGGCTTGCGCAGGAGAATAAAGCAGAGATCAAGCGCTGCCTGACAGGCTTCAAATATTGGATGAATCAGTATGACGGCCGCAAGGACAGCATGTGCCATTGGTCGGAAAACCATCAGATCCTCTTTGCCACCACCGAGTATCTTGCGGGCGCGCAATGGCCGGATGCCACGTTCGCGGACGGAAAGAGCGGAGAAGAGCACGTTTCGCTTGCGAAGGAAAGAATTGAGGCGTGGATGCGCCAACGGTATTACTATGGCTTCAGCGAGTATTATTCCAACAACTATTATCCCGAGGATATTGCGCCGATGGCGAACTTTATCCAGTTTGCGAGAAGCGAGGATGCGGATATGGTGAACCGCATGAAGATCGTGATGGACGTGATCTGGATCGATATCGCAACGCAGTCCTACCGATACGTGGACTCTGACGGAAAAACGCAGTATGCCTTCGTTTCTGCGAGCGGAAGAATGTATATGGACAACAAATGCTCGGACGATACGGGTAACAGACTGCGCCATTACATCAATCTCGTTCTGGAAAACGGAACGGAGCATGAGGAATACGATAACAGATTCTTTATCTGCTTCAAGAGAATGTATGAGGCAACCTCGGGTGGCGCGCCGATCTACCGCGTGCCCGAGGTCATCAAGGAAATTTTCAACGATCCCGCGAAAAAGCAGACGGTGAAGTCCTCGAACGGTATTACCCTTGAGGAGCTTGTGGCGGACGGCTTTGTCGGAAGCGACGTTGACGATATTATGATGCAGATGGGCATGGAGGCCTTTTCCAATCCCGAGGTGATCGATAATTCTATCAAATATCTCGGAAAGAATAAGCTTTTCAATAACGAGTTTTTGAACGACTTCAAGCTTGTGAATCTTTGGCCGCTCACGGTAACGAAGAGCCTCGGCTTCTTGTCGAAGCTTTTAAATCCCGCGACGGACGGAAAGGCGATACAGCGCGCAAACGTATACACATATCAGACACCGTATTATTCCATGAGCACCTCGCAGGCGCATTTTGCGGGGGATTATGCGGATCAGCATCAAATCAACGTCAGCACCCTTGCGGGCGATCTCTCGGTCTTTACCGCGCAGCCGATGCGCAATTCCTCTCGCGGACAGTATTGGGTGGGCTACGGAAGGCTTCCGTATTCCGTTCAGGAGGAAAACGTAAACGTTTCTATTTACACGATCCCCGAAAAGAAGGGAATGCTTGAGCCGCACGTCGTGGGATACACGCACGCGTATTTCCCGGTCGGCCTCTTCGATGAGGTGGATCTTTCGCATATCGCGGAGGGCTACGTGTTCGGCAGAGTCGGCGAAACCTATATTATGCTGTGCGCTCTCTCGGACGGAGAGGGAAGACTGCAATTTAAAAACGGTATGCCGGGTGTCAGCGCGGAGGATATCGCCTCGGATATGAGCAAGATCAAGGATAGCGTGAAGGAGCTGATCGAGGCGAGCGGCGATCTGCGATACGATCTTATTTTCGAGGGCGGAGAGTCGCATGCGTGGATCACCGAGCTCGGATGCGCCGAGGATAACGGAAGCTTCTCCGCGTTCGTTGCGCAAATGCTCGAAAACGCTTGCAGCTTTGACGGTATGACGGTTCTTTATCAAAGCGGCGATAAGGCGTTTGACGTAAAATACGGCATGCATTTCAAGCTGAACGGTCAGGCCGTGGATACGGATTACGCAAGATATGAAAACGCATACGTAAACGGCGCGGTGGAGAGAAAGAGCGAGATCATTTCTTATAGCTTCGGCGGAAAATCGCTGACTCTGAACTTTAAGGAAGGAACGAGGGCAGAGTGAAATGAATTTCGGAGTACAGACCTTTACGGTAAGAAAAACGCAGAAAAAGAGCCTCGAGGAAGCCTACCTACCGCTTGTAAAAATGGGGATCACGGAGCTTGAGCTGGCGCGCATTGATTTTTCCGAGGAGAATGCGAAAGAGATAAAGCGGCTGTCGGAGGTGCACGGCATTCAGCCCGTGGCGATCCAGGTCAAGCCGAAATATATCTTCTCGGACGTGGAGCGCATCGCTCGCTTTTGCCATATCACGGGGTGCAAAAACGCGGTGATCTCCATGCTCCCCTTTTCGTGCATCCTCGGTGGGGAAGAGGCGTTCTATTCCTTCGTTTCCTCGCTGGATCGGCAATTCGATATCTACGCCGCGCAGGGGATCACCCTCGGCTATCATCATCATAACTGGGAGTATGTCAGGCTCTCGAACGGCAAAACGCGAATGGAGGAGCTTCTTTCGCGCACCGAAAAAATAAGGCTCGTTCACGATACCTATTGGACGGCAAGAAGCGGCGTGGAGCCCGCGCGGCAGATCGCGGATTTCGGGGATCGCCTTTTGGGCATCCATCTGCGCGATCTCACCTTCGGGGCGAAAATGCTTTCGGTGGTGCCGCGCGATGCGGCCGTGGGCGATGGATGCATCGATTTTAAAAGAGTTCTGTCTGCCGTGAAAGGCACGGCGTGCGAATATCTCGTCATCGAGCAAAAAACGGATACCCCATACGATGACGTAAGGCGCTCTTATGCGGCATTAACAAAAATCAAAGCACAAGCAGAGGAAGAGATATTATGAGTAAGGGATCGAAAAGCAGTATGAAAAGGGGAGAGCGGGGCTTTTTTGCCGCCGCGGATTTTTACGGCGGCGGAGGGCAGGCGCTGATCGGCGTTCTGTATTTCGTTTTTCTCACCAACGTGATAAGGCTTCAGCCGATTTTGGCAGGCGCGGTCACGCTGATATCCGAGATCTGGGATGCGATCAGCGATCCCTTGATGGGCGTTATCAGTGACAATACGAAAAGCCGATACGGCCGCCGAAAGCCCTTTATCTTTATCGGAGGCATTCTGATTTCGGTGGCCTTCGCCCTGATCTTCCTTCCCTTCGGAGGGGATAATCAAGTGCTTAAATTCGTATACTGCGCGGCAACCTATCTGTTTTACAATACGGTCTCCACGATGGTGAACGTTTCATATAGCAGTATGTCCGCCGAGATCAGCGAGATCGGTGAGGAGCGCGATAAGGCAAACGTCCTTCGCCTCGTGGTTTCCACGGCGTCTGCGGCGGTTTGCACGCTTCTTCCCTCGCTCGTTATCGATGCGTACAATGCGGGAAAACTCGATGCCACCGCCTTCTATCTGATCGTCGGCATCGGCTTTGGCATCCTTTTTGCGCTTCCCGTCGTCCTGTGCGCGATCTTCGTGCGCGAGAGAGTGGCCGTTCCCGAAGCAAAATCGCGCTTCTCTGTGAAAGAGGTCGTGGAGCCGCTCCGTAACCGCCCCTTCCGTCAGCTTGTCGGTATGTATCTCGGGCAGGCGCTTTGCATGGACGTATTTTCGACCGGCGTTGCGATCTTTGCCATGTACGTAACGAGGCCGAAGGGAAGCACGACCGTGTTCCTGGGTATTTTTATAGCGGTTCAGCTGCTTGCGTTCCCGATCATAAATAAGCTGATCAAAACCGTAAACGTAAACAAGATCTACGGCTTTGGCCTACCGCTTTCGGTTGTTGCTCTCATCGCGTTTGCGATCTTTGGATCAAATCTTTACGCCGCGTACGTTTGCGTATTCTTCGTTGCGGTCGGCTTTGCAGGCGCACAGCTCACAAGCTGGATCATGTTTCCGCATACGGTGGATGCGGGCGAGCTTTTGACGGGTAAGCGCCAAAGCGGCGGCTGCAGCGCGATCATGACCTTTGCGAGAAAGTCGAGCTCCGCGCTCGTGATCTTCTTGTTCTCCTTGGTGCTTCAGCTGACGGGCTATGATGCGGACCGCACCGTACAGCCGCTTTCCGCGCAAAACGGCATTAAGTACGTAATGGCGTTCACCTGTATTGCCTTTATGGCGCT
The DNA here is from genome assembly GCA_045630385.1 of Eubacteriales bacterium. Lineage (GTDB taxonomy): Bacteria > Bacillota > Clostridia > Oscillospirales > CAG-272 > UBA1740. The sequence continues at coordinate 31,682 of JAZQTA010000148.1, forward strand.
TGGTTGGTTCATGGCAAGAAGATACGTGCTTTCCGCCGAGAAAAACGAAAGGATCGCAAAATATCTTGCCATCCAAAGAAATGGCGCTCTGCAGTCACTTTCCGATGCGGAAGGAGAAGAGCTTGCCGCGCTGAAAAAATCTCTCTCGTGAGGTAAAAAATGGAGCTTTGCAGGGAATATTACGATAAGGTAAAACGGCTTTCCGACTTCGTTATAGCAACGTGGGAGCCGAAAATGAAATGGATGTGGGGCGAGGCGCTTCTCGGATATGCGCTTGACGAGCTCGACAAGGCAAACGGCCGAGAGGATTACACCGCCTTTTTAAAGGCGTACTGTGACTATTGGGCGGAGCAGGATCCCGCCGTGGATCAGTCGGATACGTCAGCGCCCGCCCTGATCACGTACGCCATGTATAAAAGAACGGGCAACGCGGAGTATAAAAGGCTCACGGACAAGGTGCTGGATTATATCCGTTTTTCGCCGCGCCTTTATCGCGATTGCTTAAACCATCTCGGAAACAGCAAAAAAAGCAAAATATATCCGAAAAGCGTTTGGATCGACAGCGTGATGATGTTCTCGGTTTTCACCTCTCTTTATGCGGGCGAAAACGGCGACCGCGCGCTTCTGGATTTTGCCGCGCGCCAGCCGGAGCAATATGCGGATATGATGCTCGATAAGGAAAAGGGGCTTTGGATCCATTCCTATTGGGTGAAGAAAAAATCTCCCTACCCGAAAAACGTATTCTGGGGAAGAGGCAACGGCTGGGTCGTCTGCGCGTTCCCGATGATACTTGACAACGTGGGGAAGGATCACCCCTGCGCGCCGCGCATCGTGGAGCTTCTCGAAAAAACGAGCGAGGCGCTTTTGGCGCGCATGAACCCCGATCATACCTTTAATACGCTTCTTACGCAAAAGTCTTACCGCGAGCTTTCTGCCACCGCCCTGATCGCGGCAGGCTGGATGCACGGCGTCAGATGCGGATATCTCGATGAGAAGTTTCTCGCCCCGGCAATCAAGGCCTTTGAGGCGTGCGTAAACGCCATGGAGGAGAGCGAGGAGGGAATCTTTATGACCGAGATCAGCGGGCCGACGATCCCGCTCCCGCTTTTGCCGCGGCTCGGCTATAAGGCGATCCCGCGCGGTAAAAATCATAGCTACGGTATCGCGGCTTTGATCTTTGCGGCAATCGAATATAAAAGGTATTTTGAGAGCCGTGGCGTTCAGAACTGAAAAATGCGGTGCCGAATCAGTCTTTGGTAAAGACTGCAAAAATTACCGTCTATATAAATACGCGCAAGCCTTCTCCCGTCGGAGAGGGCTTTTTTTATGCGGAAATTTCGAAAAAAACGAAAAAAACGCAAATTTTTTCGAAAAAGGTATTGACAAATGCCGAAAAACACGCTATAATCTAAATGAGCCAAACGGCTCAAAAAGAAAACGGAGGGCAAAATGAGATCCAAAAACACGGCTCATTATTCGACGATCGTTAATTTCGTGAATAAGTATTATGACGATATCGGAAGATCGCCTTCCACGAGAGAGATCGAATCGGGCACGGGAATATCGAGGCCGACGGTGCAGAGATACCTGCGTGAATTAAGCGAGCGCGGCGAGATCGAATACGATGGGCATCGCGGCATCATCACCGATTATATGCGCGGCGCGGCGGAGGGAACAAGTCCCGTCCTTATGGGTAACTCCATTCCGTGCGGCATGCTGAACGAGGTGAGTGACGTGGAGCTTGAGAGCATCCGAATGCCAACGGCTCTGATCGGCACGGGAGATTTTTTTCTGCTTCGCGCGAAAGGCAATTCGATGATCAATGCCGGTATCGATGACGGTGACCTCGTGCTGATCAAGCGGTGCGAGCGCGTGCGCGAGGGAAGGATCGCCGCCTTTCTCTACGATAACTCGGAAACCACACTCAAAAGATTTAAACAAGATAAAAATGCGATCTATCTCATACCGGAGAACGACGCCATGGAGCCGATCGTTATCAGCGGTAATAACCGCGCGCGGCTCATCATTCAGGGCGAAGCCATCATGGTTATGAAGGATCTGTAAGGAGGATTTATGAAAAAGTATATCGTTACCTACACGAAGGATTATGGAGACACCTACGAATGCCGCGAGGTGGAAAGCGCGTCTTACACCGGTGCATACATTATCGTGAATCTGATGCTCCCCTCGTATGCGGCCATCACGAATATCAGCCTTTTGTAATTGGCGGCTTCGCTCGCCGTGCAAAGCGGCTTGTGAGCGGTGTTTTTCTCCCTTAATTTCAAATAAAAAACGGATGCCCGTCACCCTTCGGTGAAAGCATCCGTTTTTTGCGCCTTAAAGGCGCTTTTGCTTATTTGATTTTTTTCTTTTTGGATTTTGTGGCTTCAAAGCTTGCGTTCACCAAGAATTCCACTACGTCGCTCGGCGCATCGGGTAAAAGCACGGAGATCCAATGAAGCTTATTCATGTGATAGGCGGGGTAAACGCCGTCGCTCTCGGAAAACGAGCCGAGCATTTCGGTGGGATGCTTAAGGTTCACGACGTCGATCACCTCATCGCTATCGATCCCGAATTTGCGCCGCGATACGCGCATCACGAGCGCGTACCACTTGCGAGTGTCCGTATGCCTGAGCACCGCCGTCACGAAATCCTCTTCAAAGGGATAATCCTCCGTCGAGCCATAGGTGTCGCGGCAAAATTCAAGAAATTCTTGTCTTCTCATGGAAGGGCCGCCTTTCGCCGCGTTGCGTTATTGCTCGCGGAATATCACGGTGCCGGTTTCGGCATCCATGGCATCCACAATGGCGAGGGATTCCACGTGATAGCCCATGTTGCGGATCGCGCGGCCGCCGATCTGGAAGCCCTTTTCGATCACGATACCGCAGCCCTCCACGGTTGCACCTGCCGATTCCACGATGGAGATCAGCCCCTGCAGGGCACAGCCGTTTGCCAAAAAGTCATCGATGATGAGCACGTGCTCGCCCTCGTGCAGAAACTTTTTGGAAACCACGACTTGGTTTTTGTTTCTGTGCGTGAAGGATTCCACCTCCGCAACGAAAACGTCGCCGTCGATATTGATGGATTTAGACTTCTTTGCAAACACCAGCGGAACGCCGAATTCCTTTGCAACGAAGGCGGCAATACCGATGCCGGAGGCCTCGATGGTCATCACCTTGGTGACGGTTTTGTGGCCGAAGCGGCGCTTGAATTCGCGCCCGATCTCCTCGATGAATGCAATGTCCATTTGGTGGTTTAAGAAGCTGTCCACCTTCAGCACGTTGCTGGATTTAACAACGCCGTCCTTGACGATGCGTTCTTCTAAAAAATTCATCTCTCTTTCCTCCGTCCGCTTATTTCAGAATGTTTCTTGCAACGTGAACGCCGCTTGCGGAAGCATGGGAGAGGGAGTGCGTGATGCCGCTTCCGTCACCGATGATATACAAGCCGGGGTAACAGGTTTCGAGCTGCTCGTTCACCTTGACCTCCATATTGTAGAACTTGACCTCTACGCCATAGAGCAGGGTGTCGTCATTGGCAGTACCGGGGGCAACCTTGTCGAGCGCGCGGATCATCTCGATGATATCGTCGAGAATGCGCTTGGGAAGCACAAGGCTGAGATCGCCGGGTGTTGCGTTCAGCGTGGGGGTAATAAATGCGCTTTCGATGCGGCTCGGCGTGGAGCGGCGGCCGCGGATCAGATCACCGAAGCGCTGAACGATCACGCCGCCGCCGAGCATATTGCTGAGCTTTGCGATCGATTCGCCGTAGTCGTTGGAGTCCTTGAAGGGCTCGGAGAAGTGCTGTGCAACAAGAAGCGCGAAGTTTGTATTCTCGGTCTGCTTCGAGGGATCCTCGTAGCTGTGGCCGTTTACCGTAATAATGCCGTTCGTGTTTTCGTTGACCACCGCGCCCTTGGGGTTCATGCAGAAGGTGCGCACCTTGTCGCCGTATTTTTCGGTGCAGTAAACGATCTTGCTCTCATAAAGCTCGTCGGTCAGATGCGCGAATACCGCGGCAGGCAATTCCACGCGAACGCCGATGTCCACGCGGTTGGACTTTGTGGGAATGTCGAGATCGCGGCAAACGCGCTCCATCCACTTGCTTCCGCTTCTTCCGACGGAAACGATGCATTTTTCGCAGGTATAGGTGGTGTCCTTACACTTCACGGCATAACCGCCGACAACGATCTTTACGGCCTCCACGGGCGTGTCAAAGAAGAAATCCACCTTGTCCGAAAGATAGGCGTAGAGATTTTCAAGCACAACGTAGTTGATATCCGTGCCGAGGTGGCGAACGGAAGCATCCAAAAGATGCAGATCGTTCTGGATGCAAAGCGTTTTGAAGCGCGTGCCTGCGGTGGAGTAGAGCTTGCAGCCGTCGCCGCCGTAGCGCATGTTGATCTCGTCCACGTAGTGCATCAGATCGAGCGCGTGCTTTTTGCCGATATATTCGTAAAGCGTACCGCCGAAATCGTTGGTAATGTTGTATTTTCCGTCCGAAAAAGCACCCGCGCCGCCAAAGCCGCTCATAATGGAGCAACTTTTGCAGCCGATACAGGTCTTGATCTTGTCGCCGTCGATCGGGCAATGGCGTTTGTTGAGGGCGTGTCCGGCTTCAAACACGGCAACCTTCAGCTGCGGCGCGAGCTGCATCAGCTCATAAGCGGCAAAGATACCGCCGGGGCCTGCGCCAATAATAATGATATCGTAATTCATAGGTATATCTCCGGTAAAATAAAAATTTGAATTAGGAAAGCTGCTTCAGCTTCACGTTTTCCATAAAGAGGCCGTCTGCGCCGTCAGAGGTGAGGCAAAGCCTTGCTTGCATAAAAATATCCTTGAAATGCAGGCCTTGCATCATAGCGCCCGGGATGCCGTCGATGGCAATGCCGAGCTCCACGTCCTCGCAAACGATATCCTCGCAGTAAATGTTTTTCAGGGTTGGTAAATGCTTTCCGGGCTCCTTCGGATCGTCGGTTGCCTCGCAGGAATAGCGAAAGCTGTAATTGATGCCGCGATAGCCCTTTTTCATGCGGATGCCTTTGAAATCCGCGTTTTCAACCGTTCCGCCGCGCCCATCCTTGGCCTTGATGCGGATGCAGTTGAGGTTTTCTTCAAAATCGCAGTTTTCGGCAAGAATATTGCGCACAGAGCCGCTCATCTCGCTGCCGATCACGATGCCGCCGCTATTGCTTTTTCCGATCCCCTTGCAGCCGCGGATGATCACGTCCTCGCAGGATTTGCCGACGTCCCATGCATCCTCGTTTCTGCCGGCCTTGATGCAATACATATCGTCACCCATGGTGATCGCCGTGCAGCCTTCCACCAAAACGCGGCGCGAGGCGTCGATGTTCACGCCGTCCGTGTTCGGGGAATTGGTCTGATTTTCGATCGTAACGGCGCGCACAGTCACGTTCTCGCACCAAACGATATGCACCGTCCAAAAGGGGGAATTGTGTAAATAAACGTTTTCAATCAAAAGGTTTTTGCAGTTTAAGAACTGAATGAATGGAGAACGAAGCGCATCCTCCTCCTTGGCGAAGATCCGTTCCTCCAAGGGGGTGCGCTCGCGCATCATGGCGTAAAGGCGATGGCGCCCTTCCATGGTTTTCTTGCTCCATTCCCAAAAGGCAGGGCCGTTTCCTTCGAAGCGCCCCTCGCCCGTTATGGCAACGCTTTCAAGATCTTTGCCGTAGATCATCGGAGAGTAGTTATAGCATCGGATGCCCTCATAGCTTGTAAGCACGGCGGGCAGATAATCCGAAAGCCTTTGCGAGAAGCAAACGGTTGCGCCCCTTTTGGCGTGGAGCTCCACGCCGCTTTTCAGATGGATCGCGCCCGTGTACCACGTGCCCTCGGGGATCGTCACCCTGCCGCCGCCCGCTTCATGCACGGCAAAAATCGCCTTTCTGATCGCATCGGTGCAGTCGGCGCCCTCTGCGGCGCCAAAGTCCGTGATCCTGACCTCGTTTTTTTCAAAAACGGGCGGCACGGGAAGAGGAAACGGTTGAAAAAACATAGAAATCCTTCTTTCGTAAGCGAAAGGTTACGGGGTGTCTAAAAAGGCGAGAATGCGATCCGAGGTCGTTTTTGGGAAGTCGATGCCTTCTCGCGTTTTATTTGCGGTATAGGGAAAAATTTTTCGCGTGAACGTGAGCGTTTTATTTCCTTGCGCATCCTTATCGTAGTGTGCGCCTAAAAGATACTCGGGCGCAACGCCCTCCTCGCGCCATTTGCGAAGAGCGGTCAGCAAAGACTCGGAAAGATCGTGCCCGTAGGGAAGGAAAAGGCCGCGTCCGCGTTCGCTGTGTCCGCGCCCGGGCAGTATAAAGTGCTTGAAAAAGCCGCGCGTTTTCTCGTATCCGCCAAAAAAATCGCAAACGCGATTGTAGTATTTCAGCGCATCGGCCCAAGGGCCGCTTGGATCCTCCGAGCCGGAATATGTGAGAAATTTTCCGCCGTGTGCGGCAAAGGCGGAAAGATCGGGCGAGCTTGCTGTGAAATCCTTGCCGACGGCGGAAAGGAGCTGATCGTAGTGCTCGGCAAAGGAAAAGCTGCGATCGTCATAGCCCTCGCCGAAGAAAAGCCGAAACCAAAAATATCCAAAGCTCGAGCTATCCCAAAAATAGCCGCAATTCGCTTCCGCGCCGAGTGGCAATCCGCAGAAGAGCTGCTCGCCTGTATGCGGATGCTTCGGTCCATCATAGACCTCCTTTAAAACGGAAAGCTGCTCCTTCGAAAGCGTTTTCATTCTTTCTTCGAGAAAGGCAATAAAATCCGTCACAGTGTTCTCATCCGTATAAGGGTAGGTGATAAAGCGATCTCCTGCCTCGCCATCGCCTCTGCTTTGGAAAAACTCTGCCGCCAAAGCAGAAATTTCTTTTGCATCGCTGACTGAGATGCGGGAGGTTCCGTCCTCGCGGCGCAGCTTTATGTGCAGCCAAAGGAAATAGAGGATAAGATGAAGCGCGTTATTGGAGGGAACGCCGGCGATCACGCCGTCGAAGTCTTCGGGATAATATTGCACCTCGGAAAAGCCCTGGAGGCCTCCGGCCGATTGCCCGAAAAAGTAAGAATACTTCGGTTCTTCACCATAATAAGCCGCAATGCAGGCCTTGGCGATGGTCGCCATCAGGTGTGTGCTCAGATGGGCGTAATCCGCGTATAAATTTTTGCTTGCACGCGTTTTTTCGCCGGAAACGTACAGAGAGGTTCCCATATCGGTGGTGGCAACGGCGTAGCCCTCCTCCAGATATTGGATCGGCATATCGGCGAGGCAACCTGCTTGTCCGCCCGATCCGAGGCCGAGAAAACGGCCGTTGTAATTTTCGGGAAGCCAGATTTGTGTGCGAATCAAGGAATCCTTACGCGGTGTCGTGATAACAAGTGCATAGCAAACGCGTCCGCCATCCAGCATTTCGAGCTCTGCAATGTTACTGTTTTCAAGTTGTAAGTGCTTCAATCTGTGCATGGGAATTTTCTCCTTGGGGAAAGAGGGTAGCTCAAATTCATAAAACTTGAGCTACCCTCGAATTCATTCAGGGGATAGGGAGAGGCGCCTGCCTCTTTTGGGTTCCGAATTATTTGCCGGCCAATCGATCGAGCATATCCCAAACGCCGAGCATATACATAATGCCGAGCGCGCGGTCGTAAAGGCCGTAGCCGGGGCGCACGTTGCCGGGGCCCTCGTTCCAGAGGTGTCTGCCGTGGTCGGGGCGGATATAGCCCTCGAAGCCGCCGTCATGGTAAGCCTTAAGAATTTCAAGGATACCGGTATCGCCGTCGCAGTCGCGGTGGCTTGCCTCGGAGAACTCGCCGTTTTCGAAGTGCTTCACGTTTCTGATATGCGCGAAGGCAATTCTGTCACAGTGCTTGCGAACGATGTCTGCCACGTTATTTTCGGGATTTGCGCCAAGGCTTCCCGAGCTAAGCGTCAGGCAGTTGTATTCGTCATCCACCATCTTGAGGAAACGGTCGATGCTCGGCTCGTCCACGAGCAGACGGGGAAGACCGAAGATATCCCAGGGCGGATCGTCCATATGGATCGCCATTTTGATATTGCACTCGCGGCAGGTGGGCATAATTGCCTCAAGGAAGTATTTGAGGTTTTCCCACAATCTTTCGTGATCCACGCCCTCGTAAGCCTTGAAGAGCTGGTCAAGCTTTGCCATTCTTTCGGGCTCCCAGCCGGGGAAGGACATATTGTATTTCTCGGTAAAGTCGAGAATATACTTTGCCATCGCGTTGTAATCGTCCTGGATCATGTTCTTTTCATAGAAAAGAGCGGTCGATCCGTCGCCCACGGGATGGAAGAGGTTGCTTCTCGTCCAGTCGAAAATGGGCATGAAGTTGTAGCAGATCACCTTAACGCCGAATTTCGAAAGGTTGCGGATGGTGGTCTTGTAGTTTTCGATGTATTTGTCGCGGGTGGGCAGGCCGATCTTGATATCGTCGTGTACGTTGACGGATTCAACGACGTCCATATTGAAGCCGTAAGCATCGAGCTGCTTTTTCACCTCTGCGATCTCCTCGATCTCCCAGATCTCACCGGGCATCTTGTGGTGCAGAGCCCAAACGAATCCCGTCACGCCGGGAATCTGCTTGATATCAGAGAGGCTGATCTTATCGTTGCCCTCGCCGTACCAGCGGAATGTCATTTGCATTGGCATGGTAAAACCTCCAAAAATATATTCTAATTTATTTTAGCATATTTTTTTTATAAAAGCAATAACAAAAGCATCTTTTTTCTCCATGCGGTAAAAGTTCTTGCTTTTCTGCTGGCCTTTCGCCGCTTTTTTTGAAAAACGGATTGCAAAAATGCGCGTCTTATGCTATACTGACAGTATAATAAAAAACAGGAGACGAAAATGAAAAAAACGTCGATCGTATTTACGGGTGATATCGGCTTTGACCGATATATGGAGAAAAAATGGGAGGACGAGCAGTTGCTTGCTCCCGAAATTCTTTCGTTTTTTCATAGCGCGGATCACGTGGTTGCCAACGTGGAGGGCGCGCTCGTCCGTGATGCAAAGGATGAGGGCGGCAAGGGGATTTATTTTCATACGATGAATCCCGATGCTTGCAAGATGCTGAAAAGGATGCGCGCGGATATTTTCTGTCTTGCCAATAACCATACGATGGATGCGGGAAAGGCGGGGATGGAGAGCACCCTTGCAATTGCCGCACAGATGGGGTGCAAAACCGTGGGCGCGGGGCTTGATGTGAACGGCGCTTCCGCACCTGTGTATCTTGCCGAGGCGGGCGGTATCGGTATGATCGCCGTTGCGTACCGTCCTGCATGCCCTGCCGCAACCGAAACAGAAGCGGGCTGCTTTGGCTGGTCGGATATGGATCGGATCGCCGAACGTATCAAGCAGATCAAGGCAAAATGTCGTTGGTGTATCATGATCGTGCACGGCGGCGAGGAATTCGCCGCGATTCCAAACCCTTATACGCGAGAGAAGTACCGTGAATATATCGCACTCGGCGCGGATATCGTGGTCGGGCATCATCCGCACGTGCCCGAAAACTACGAGATCTTAGAGGAAGGCCAAAAAGCGATCTTCTATTCGCTCGGCAATTTCATTTTTGATACAGACAATCAAAGAGAGCATCTGTATACGGATATCGGCATCCTGTTAAAGCTTTCTTTCACCGAGGAGCGCTTTACATTTGATGCGATCGGAGCTCTGCTTGATCGGAAAACGGAAACAATCGGGGAGGGAGAATTGCCCCCGATCTTTACGGATCTTGCCGAGGATGAGTATTTCAGGCTTCTTCCGATCGCCGTGAAGGCGTTTATCAAGGAAGAGCATATGCGATTGAAATTCTTGCTCCCCGAACGCTTTGCAAATGCAACGGAGGCGGACTGGAAGGAATACTATAAGAATCCGCGCGGATACGTGGAAAACGAGCATTTTGAGTTTCGCGTGCTTTTGCCACTCGCAGAGGCGGCCGAACGCGGAGAGTGGAAAAAGAGCGGCTTGCCGGCCGTCAAGGATTATATCTTAGCTTTACTTGCATAAGGAGAAAAAACGCATGGAAAAAACTTCGATCGTATTTACGGGTGATATCGGCTTTGACCGATATATGGACAGAAAGTGGGAGGACGAGGAGCTTCTTTCAGCCGCGCTTCTGGATTTCTTTCACAGCGCGGATCACGTGGTTGCCAACGTGGAGGGCGCGCTGATCAATGCGCCCGACGACGGAAGCAAGGGCATTTTCTTCCACGCGATGGATCCCGCCGCCACCGTTTTTCTTGAGAAGATCCGCGCGGATATCTTCTGCCTTGCCAATAACCACACGATGGATGCGGGCCGCGAGGGCATCGAAAGCACGAAGCGGATCGCGAAAGAAATGGGCTGTAAAACCGTGGGCGCGGGTTTTGATATCGAGGATGCCTCCTCGCCTCTGTATCTCGACGAGGCAGGCGGCATCGGCATCATTGCCGTCGGCTATCCGCCCGACTGTATCGGCGCGACCGAGGAAAAGCCCGGCGTTTTCCTTTGGAATTATATGGAGCGCATCGAAAAGCGCATCAAGGAGATCAAGGAAAAATGCCGCTGGTGCATCGTGATCTCGCATGGCGGAGAGGAGTTTTCCGCGCTCCCCAATCCCTACACGCGCGACCGTTATCTGAAATACGTTGAGTTCGGCGCGGATATCGTGGTCGGCCATCATCCGCACGTGCCCGAAAATTACGAGATTTTAGAGGAAGGCAAAAAAGCGATCTTCTATTCTCTCGGCAACTTTATTTTTGATACCGATTATCAGCGCGCGCACGCTTATACCGATATCGGTCTGCTTTTAAAGCTTTCGCTGGATGAAGAAAAATTCTCCTTTGATGCCATCGGCGCGAGCCTTAC
>JAZQTA010000149.1:0-22017 GCA_045630385.1 Eubacteriales bacterium
AAAAGGAAGGTACATACCATGTTTAAGAATGAGTATCTTAACGAACTCATGGCTCGCGTGGAGAAGAGAAACCCCAACGAGCCCGAATTCCATCAGACTGTCAAGGAGGTTCTTGAGTCCATCGAGCCCGTGATCGAGGCACATCCCGAATACATCAAGCTTGGCGTTCTTGAAAGAATCGTTGAGCCCGAAAGAATCATCAAGTTCCGCGTTCCGTGGGTAGATGATAACGGTTGCGTTCAGGTAAACCGCGGCTTTAGAATCCAGTTCAACAGCGCGATCGGTCCTTACAAGGGCGGTCTTCGCTTCCATCCCTCCGTTAACGAGAGCATTATCAAGTTCCTCGGCTTCGAGCAGACCTTCAAGAACTCCCTCACCTCTCTGCCCATGGGCGGCGGTAAGGGCGGTGCAGACTTCGATCCTCAGGGCAAGTCCGATCTTGAGGTTATGCGCTTCTGCCAGAGCTTCATGACCGAGCTTCAGAAGTACATCGGTGCGGATACCGACGTTCCTGCGGGTGATATCGGTGTCGGTGCAAGAGAGATCGGTTATCTCTTCGGCCAGTATAAGCGCCTTCGCGATGAGTTCACCGGCGTTCTCACCGGTAAGGGCATTCCTTACGGCGGCTCTCTCATCCGTCCCGAGGCAACCGGCTTCGGCGCTGTTTATTACACCACCGAGCTTCTTAAGCACTTCGGCGACAGCATCAAGGGCAAGACGTTTGCGATCTCCGGCTTCGGTAACGTTGCATGGGGAACCGTTTGCAAGGTAAACGAGCTTGGCGGTAAGGTCGTAACGATCTCCGGTCCCGACGGTTATATCTACGATCCCGACGGCATCTCCACGCCCGAGAAGATCAACTTCATGCTCGAAATGCGCGCCTCCTGCAGAAACCGCGTTGAGGATTATGCGGATAAGTTCGGCGTTCAGTTCTTCAAGGGTCAGAAGCCTTGGGGCGTGAAGGCAGACATCCTTATGCCCTGCGCAACCCAGAACGAGGTTGGCATGAAGGAAGCAGAGCAGATCGTTGCCAACGGCGTGAAGTACTACGTTGAGGTTTCCAATATGCCCACCACCAACGAGGCAGTTGCATATCTGAAGGCAAACGGCGTGATCGTTGCTCCCTCCAAGGCAGTAAACGCAGGCGGCGTTGCCGTATCCGGTCTTGAGATGTCCCAGAACTCCATGCGTTACTCCTGGAGCGCAGAAGAGGTAGACGAGAAGCTGAAGGGCATCATGAAGAACATCTTCGATGCATCCGTGAAGGCCGCAAACGAGTACGGTCTTGGTGACGACCTTGTGGCAGGCGCAAACATCGCAGGCTTCATCAAGGTTGCAGAGGCAATGAAGGCACAGGGTGTTGTTTAATCCGCACGCTGAAATTTGACTTCCTCTCATAAAATAATTTAGATGAAAAAACGAGACGGATCACGCGATCCGCCTCGTTTTTTTTTGCTTACTCATGTATGAAAAATGCACTACTTTGTCGCTCGATTTTGTAAAAAATGCCGAATGTTTTTGCATTTTTTTTGTTTTCTTTTTCGCGCACTGTTGCAAATATATAATATATATGCTAAAATATCTTCATCACACAAGACCGAAAGGGTTCGGTAACAAATTTTATTCAAAGGAGAAAATAAATGAAAAACGCAAAGAAACTCCTTCTTTTGCTTCTCTCTCTCGCAATGCTTTGCGGCGTATTTGCCGTAGCCGCATTGGCAGAAGCGTCCGAGAGCGCCGCTACCGTCGTTTATCCCGACGGCTCGGTTGACACCGTAAACGTAGGTGATGCAATCGTTCCGAAGGAATTTACGGACGGACTTTACTACGGTAAGGATAACACCCTCTTTAAGGATGATGCCACCGAGGGCTGGAGCTTTACCTTGGACGGTGCGGCTCTCTCTGATCTCACCGTAACTGACGCGATGGCAGGCAAGAAGATCATCGCCGGCGGTGCTGATAAGGTGTACTACACCTCGGAGGAGATCGCTACCGATGATTCCTCTAAGATCGTTTATCATCTGGTATCCGACGTCGAGAAATATTTCTCTACCTCGAACACAGGTGACAGAGGGGACGGCACGAATACGGGTGCTTCCCATTATAAGGATCTTCGCGCGTATCCCGACGGAACCGAGGGAAGAAACACCGTGAAGGACATTGTCGTAAAGCTTTACGAGGACGTGGACGTTGCGGGCTTCGCGATGAACTGGTTTATCGACCAGGCGAGCCGTAAGAGCGGCCGTAACGCGTATCTTGACCTGAACGGTCATAGCGTTGTGAACAGAACGACCGATGCTTACGTGGAGGTTAAGGCTCTTTCTATGCGCCTGTATTCCTCGCAGCCCGGCGCGCATTGGTATCAGCCGAACTCGGCTACCGCCTTCTACGTTTCGGATGACGCTACGCTTGTTCTCGGTAACAATTCTACGAACACCTCCGAATATTCCGATAACCTCTCCGTGCATTGCAAGGTGCTTTTCAACATCATGTATGGTAGCGGTGCGTATATTGCAGGCGGTCACTACTATCAGCTCGAGGGCGCGACCTCTTCTTTCGTGGATATCTCCCGCCGCTTCTATCTGTTGCAGAACGCTTCCTTCTACGTGCAGGACGAAAATGCCGTGTTCAACACGCCCTATGGCCTGAGTGATAATGTTAAGAAGGCAACGAACTGCAAGCTTTACAGCACGGGCGAGTCCTTGATCCTTTCGGGTGATAAGAGTGCCGTGCTGGCTCTCGCAGGCTGTGAGCTTTACGGCATTGATACCGAGGTTTCGCAGACCGTAGCAAAGCTTACGCTGGATGATGCCTGCAAGACGGAAGCAACGGCAGATTTCAAGACCGTTACCTTCTTTGACGGCACGACGCAGAAGTACCTTGCCGCTTCTCTTGAGGAGGCAAAGGCCTTCGTTGAAACGCATCCCTTGTTTGCGCCTGCCGGCGTAAGTGAGATCCATGACGGTAACGAGCTTTCCGTCATCTTCGATCCCGTTTATACCGCGACCTATGATGCAGACTTCAACGCTACCGTAACGCGCGGCGGCGAGGTCGTTAAGGTTTACTACACGGTTACCTACGCGGACGGAACGGTTGAATATTACACCGGCGCGGATTATCAGACCGCACTGAAGACGGTCTTCGGCGCATGGCCGAGCGGTGCGACTGTAACGCTTTACGCGGATTACTCCATCGTCAACGGCTCCGTTGTGAGCGCGGTTTCCGGCGGTAAAGCATATTTCGATCTGAACGGTCATACGTGGTCGCTCAGCGGAACGGGTAGCCCCGTATTCGATATTGGCCCCACCTCGGGTAAGAGCGTTGAATTTTACTGCTATTCGAGCACGCCCGGCGGTAAGATTTCCGCTCCCTCGGCAACCTACTTCACGAGAACGAACTCCTACGGTACCGGTATTTTCGGTGAGCGTAGCGTGAGCGAAACCAAGTATGGCAAGAACCTCACGGTGGAGTGCAAGCTCTTCAACCATGACCTTTACGGTAGCGGTATCGGTATCTACGGCGGTACCTACGTTCAGCTTGCAACCTCCGGCCATAATTTCTTTATTTGCGCCAGCCGTCAGAATAGCTCCGGCTCTCAGTTCAGAGCGATTCATAATGCCACCTTCGTTCTGAATAAGCCGAATTCCATGGCGATCCACTGGGTCGATGGCGGAAACAAGTCGATTTTGAACTGCACCTTTATCTCTAACGTGAGCGGATGCACGGCGATCGGCAACGGCTCGACCAAAGGTACGCTGTCGTCATCGGCTCCCGGCTTTGTAAACTGTAATTTCGTAAATACGCTTCCCGCTGCCGATCTCGGTAACGGCAAGATTCTCTCCTATCAGGATTGCCGCTTCTCTCTGCGCACCGCATCCACCGACGGCTTTGCCGTAAAGATTGGCGATGCAACCGAAACGAAGTATCTTGCGGGCATCAAGGCAACCGAAACGATCTTTGTTCTCGGGGAAGAGTATCCCGTAAACTTTGACTTCGTCAACGCGGGCGAGTATCTCACCGTGGAGTGGACGGACGAAACGCATCCTTACTGGGCGCTCGGCTCCTCTCCCATCAGCATTACGGGCCTTGAGGATATCATTGAAAAGCAGGCGGACGGTAAGTACGTTGTTGTGTGTGACCGCTTCTACGTTCCCACAGGCGTTACCGAGGTAACCGAGGATCTCCTTGGCGCGACCGTGACCACGCTGGAAACGCTCGCGGGCAAGAGCCTTGCGATTGCCTTCTCCTATCAGGTAGCAGGCGGTAATACGCAGTATGCGCCCCTTCTTGCAACTCCCACTGAAAACGGCGCGCAGTTCTTCGAGCTTTTGAACGATCTTTCTAACCTTAAGATCGTAATGTATACCGATATCGAGCTTTCGAGCGGCGTTCTCTTCGGCACGCTGACCGATTATACGGATCCCAAGGGCAAGGTTGTAAAGGGAATTGCAACGAGCGGTGATGTAGATTGGGATCTCAACGGCTTCACCGTAACGGCAATCAAGGGCGCAACGCCCATTCCCATGGTAATGTGGAAGGAGAGCCAGGGCGCGCAGACCGAAAACGTTATGCACTTCGTCGGTAACGCGACCTTCAAGCTTTATTCCTCCGTTCCCGGCGGTCAGTATATCAATAACTCCGGTTATTCTCTCCTTGGTAACCATAAGGATACCGAGCTGGAATCCTCCTACGTGATCGGAAACGGCACGGATAATCTCACGATCGTATCGAACGGCGCCTTCATCGCTTCGTACGAAACGCAGGCGGCAGGACCTCGCGGCGTTGCCTTTGAGGTAAGCGGCGGTACCTTCGTATACACGGGCACGCAGGTTGCTTTCAACCTTGCCAATAAGTCCGTGATCAAGAATGCAACGGTTCTCCTTGGTGAGGACGTGGATGCTTTCGTATCGAACCACTATTACAGAGCTGCAAACCTTACGGTTGAAAATTCCACGATCGTTATGGAAGGTCCCGGCACGAAGTTCATCCGTCAGGGTATGGTTGGATGGATCAATACGAATACTCCCACGACGCACGTGATCCTCGTGAAGGATTGTGCCGTCCTCGGCGGAGACGTAACCTTCGGCTATGATAAGACTTACGAAAAGCTTACCTACACGGTAGAGGGCGAACTCGTGGCCTCCGATGAGGAAACGATGGCTCTGTACTATAAGACCGCGCCCGAGGGCAAGGCGCTTGCGTATAGCTCCATCGAGGTATACGGTAACTATTATAAGACTCTCGCATATTACGAAGCTCCCACCACCGTAACCGTGAAAAATGAGCTTGCCAATATAACCGAGAATTGGCTCGTCGGCTCGGTTCACGTCCTTTCGGGTGACGTTTCTGCTCTCAATACCGTTATGGTTGACGGCAAGCTTCACTACCGTCCGAACCCCGTATGGACCGCAACGCTGGACGGTGCTGTGATCACGGATATCTGTGCGGCTGAAAACGCAGGCAAGACCGTTCTTCTGAACGTTGGCGGCGAGACCATTCCCGTAATCTTCACCGCGACGATCAGCGGCGTGATCACGTATTACACCAACGCGGAAACCGCAGGCGCTGATTTCAAGGCGCTTCTCACGCCCAAGGCGTCTACCACCTATGAGCTCAAGCTTTATAGCGATATAGATACGCCTATTCAGACCTTTGGCGTAGAAGGCATAACGGCAACCTACAAGCTGGATGCCAACGGCTATACGCTTCGCTTCCGTAAGACCACGGCGGATAAGGCGGCTTACGCGCTGTTCTCGAATTCTCACGTATACTTCTATTCCAGCGTGCCCGGCGGTGCGTTTGATTTTGGCGAATGCAGAGAGATGGCTTGCTGTGATAAGAGCGGACACGGTTACTTCGGTGAGCCCGTGAACGACGGATCTACCACCTATGGCAAAAACGTAACCTTCTATTTTGATGCGCTTCATGGCTATATGTATAGCACCGGTCTTGTTTTCAACGGCGGTACGTACGTGCAGGTTGAGAATCCCGTTTCTAAGGAGATGTTTAACGGTACGAACCTTAGCTATCCGACCGTGATCCGCAACTGCACCTTCGTATTCAAGAAGGTAGCAAATGCGATCTTCTACGGCGCAAGCTTTGGAAACGGAAATAAGATCGAAAACTGTACCTTCATTTGCGAAGAGCCCACCAATCTCTTCCTCCCCGTGGCGGCTAAGGATAAGGCAACCACCTTCCAAAACTGCAACTTCTACAATGTAATTCCGAACCTTCTCGGCGTGACTGTTACCTACGATAACTGCGCGTTTGGTCAGCCCTCCTCCATTGAGCAGGCAGGCGGCTATATCGCAGGTACTGCAACCGACGTAATTATCGAGGTTCTCGGAGAAGAGTACGCATTCTGCGCAAAGCTTCTTCCCATCGATCAGCTCACCGCCATTAAGGCAGGCGCTACCGAGGTCGTATATTGGGAGACCGCTTCCTTCGCCGAGGCGTTTGCACAGGGCAAGTTCGTAACCGTGGATTGGGGCTTCGGTCTCGGCACGGAATACTGGGCGATCGGTGCAACCGCAACGCACGAGAACGTAACCGTTGAGGGTATGTTCGTTTACGCATACGCGCCCTTCACGGTTGGCAATGCAAATTGCACCGCAGAGGCAACGCTCGTTTCCGTCGTTTCCGGCTCGATCCTTATGGATCTAAAGCTTGAGAATGATATCACCTTCCGTATTTACGTTCCCAAGAGCGCTGGCTTCGTGAAGGCCTCTATGGCAGGCGTTATCACCGTTTTGGATGAAAGCGCGGCGACCGACGGAGATTACTACGTGATCGGCGTGACCTTCTCGCCTTCTCATGCAAATGAATCCTTTGAGATCGCTCTTGAGGGTACGTACTCTCACAGCATCACCGCTGATCTTGCGGCATATGCAAATGCAGTTCTTGCGGATGATACCAAGGCTTCTGCGCACAATCTTACCTATGCGGTGGTTGAATACGTTGCGCTGATGGCAGATGCCGATATCGCGGTTGAAGCTCCCGCAGGCTACGTGGCACAGGCGCTTGTAGCCGCTCCCTCCGAGAATATCAAGGATGGAAATCTTTCCATGTTTGCGCTCTGCCACGATGAGGTTATCACTCTGGCTCTCACCGGTACGGTTGGAACGCAGGTTGTGATCGCTTATGCAAACGGCGAAGTCGCCAATGCTACCGTAGGTGCTGACGGCACGGCAACGGTCACTCTCGGTGACGTATCTCTCCTTGCGGGCGATATCACCTTCACCGCCGGCGAAGAGGTATACACCTATAACCTTGCAAATTACCTTAACGGTCAGACCAACGAGCTTGTAATTGCAAAGCTGAAGGCACTTTACAACTATGCGTACTATGCAGATCAGTACGTAATCGGTTAATGCGTTCTGCGTAGACTCCTTCGGTTTTCGAAAAAACAAAAACGGGCAGATGAAAATCTGCCCGAAGCAAAAAACAAAGCGCACTTGCAAAAAAAGCAAGCGCGCTTTTGTTTTTTTAGTCTTATCACTAAAATGAAAACTATTTTTTCAATTCTTTTCGTCCTTTTGCAAGCGGATCCTTTTGGGAAGGATCACGCTGCCGCGCGTTGTAACGCGGATCACCTCGTGCTTTTTGCTTTCCAGCATCAGTGCGCCGTCCTTGCTATCCACGGATAATACCTTAGCTCGGGTTGTCCTTCCGTCCTTCAAAAGCTTCACGGTTTGGCCTCGCAGAGCAAACTGCGCCAGGTAAGCATCCATAAATTTCTGTGGCGTTTTAACGGCAGGGTAAAGCGCGAAAAAACGTGTCAGCACCGTGCGCCCGATGATCATGGGAAGCGATGCGTTTTCGGATTCAAAAACCTTTCGGATCATATCCGTAATGCGGGGCGGAAAGTTTTTTTGTGTGATCTTTACGGCGAAGGTAACGATCAGATATTCGAAAGCGGTGTATTTATCAAGCTTTCCCAAAAGCTCGACACCGCCGATGCGCCGTCCCTCACAATAAATGTCACTCACCCATCCGATACCGAGTCTTGCCGCGGTATGCTCGGCAAGCGCCGTAGCCAGAGCTGTGGCCGCCATTGGTCCGAAAAATGCGGATTGTGAGGCGAATAGGGAAGGTCTTAAAATGCAGGACATAAAAACGCCCTCTTCGCTTTGTCCGCCCTTGAGCTTCGTTCCGGTGATCGTTGCCGTGGTCTGCCTGTCTGCAAAAATCACGTATCTGTCGGGGTATCCGGCCTCGGCATATTTCTTGGCGAGAGCCGCCGTTGAGGGAAGGGTGTCGTATGCTTCCATTTTGACGACGCTGCCGTCCGCCATTCGGAAGGAAAACATCTTCTTGTCCGTCATATCGGCTCTCTCCTTTCTGCGATCGCTCGCGATCGCAATCAATGCCAAAGGCATCATTTGAGTTATAAGCTTGCTTTGCAAGCGTTATGAATTTGCTTCGCAAATACTATGAGTTTCGCTTCGCTCAACGTTATGATTTCGCTACGCGAAAACTATGATATAATTGCCCTTCTAACTTTAAACGCGACGCAGTCGCTCATAGTTGCGCGGAGCCAATCATACTCCTTGCGAGACACCTTGAAAAATCAAGGCGTGCTTTCGCACCTCTTTGCTTGCGCAAAGGTCTCGCGGAGCAATCTGCGCGTGGCTCACTCATGCAAGCATGGATTCGCTCACGCTTGATTATAACTCGCCTTTGCGAGCATCATAACTTGCCCGAGGGGCAATCATAGTTATTAATCTGCGCGCCGCGCAGATTAATATGCCTTGCCCCAGTATACGAGCTTCTTCGCCTCGCGTCCGCAGCAAACGCACTTGTCGCCGCACGCCTCTTCACCGAAGGGAATGCAACGGGAGGAAACGTCCGCCTCCTCCTTGAGCTTCAGCTCGCACTCCAGGTCGCCGCACCACATAGCGCGGATGTAGCCGTTCTTCTCGTTTGCGATCGTAACGAGCTCCTCCAGCGTGCTTGCGGTATAGGTTCTGTTCTGTCTGTTTTCAAGCGCCTTGTCGAAGAGAGCCTGCGCAAGCGCGTCAAGCGCGTTATTCGTCTGTTCAACGAGGTCGGCAATGGCGATAAAGCTCTTCTGTCTGTTGTCGCGGCGAACGATCACGCACTTTTCCTCTGCGAGGTCGCGCGGGCCGATCTCGATGCGGAGCGGAACGCCCTTCATCTCGTATTCGCTGAACTTCCATCCGGGAGATTGATCCGAATCGTCAAGCTTCACGCGGATGCCTGCGGCCTTCAGGGTATCATAGATCTTCTGTGCGCCCTCAAGCACGCCCTCCTTGTGCTGCTGCACGGGGATAACGACGGCCTGAATGGGAGCAACGGCGGGAGGAAGCACGAGACCGCTGTCATCGCCGTGCGTCATGATGATACCGCCGATCATACGGGTAGAAACGCCCCAAGAGGTCTGATAGCAGGGCTTCAGCTGGTTGTCGTTATCAAGGAACTGAATGCCGAACGCCTTGGCGAAATCGCATCCGAAGTTGTGCGACGTACCGCCCTGCAGAGCCTTACCGTCGTGCATCAATGCCTCCACGGTGTAGGTCGCCTTTGCGCCTGCAAACTTTTCCTTGTCGGTCTTCTGTCCCTTCAGCACGGGGATGCAGAGCGCCTTCTCGAAGAAATCGGCGTAAACGTTCAGCATCTGAACGGTTCTTGCCTCGGCCTCCTCGGCGGTTCTGTGCATCGTGTGTCCCTCCTGCCAAAGGAATTCGCGGGAGCGAAGGAAGGGGCGCGTGGTCTTTTCCCAACGAACCACGGAGCACCACTGGTTATAAACCTTGGGAAGGTCGCGGTAGGATTTGATAATATTGGCGTAATGCTCGCAGAAAAGCGTCTCCGAGGTGGGGCGAACGCAAAGCCTTTCCGAGAGTCTTTCACTGCCGCCCATCGTCACCCAGGCAACCTCGGGCGCAAAGCCCTCAACGTGCTCCTTTTCCTTGGTAAGAAGCGATTCGGGAATAAACATGGGCATGTAGACGTTCTCAACGCCGGTTTCCTTGAACTTTGCATCCAGGATCTTCTGGATGTTCTCCCAGATAGCATAACCGTAAGGGCGGATGATCATGCAGCCCTTCACGCTGGAGTAGTCGATCAGATCGGCCTTTTTAACGATGTCGGTGTACCATTTTGCAAAATCCTCGTCCATCGAGGTGATTTGCTCAACGAGCTTTTTCTCTGCCATAACAAGAGTCCTCTTTCTTTATCTCGTGCGCGTGTACGCACCAAAAAATATATTTTTACCATATAATTATACTATAAGAAGAAAAATTTGTCAAGGAGAACCGGAAAAATAATATGAAGCACCGCACAGGCGCGAGAAATGCACCGGGGCAAGTGACAAAAACTGCATAAATCAGCCCCCTATTCCGTGCGGCCTTGTGCAATATGTTGAAAATGAAGGATCGGTGAAAGAAATTTGCAAAAAGACTTGCAAAAAAATGCAAAAAGTGATATAATAAATGAGTATTTTAGAAAAAAATAGGCAAAAATGAATTTTTAGAATTCATTTCATGCAAAAAGGAAAGAAAATGAAGTATAGTGAAATGAGCTGTGCGGATCTGCAAAAGGAAAAGCAGATCCTTGAAAATAAATATAAGGAATATTGCTCGATGGGGCTTGCGCTGGATCTTTCGCGCGGTAAGCCGAACAGCGAGCAGCTGGACGTGAGCGAGGGCTTCTACCGCCTTTCGATGGAAAAGCCTCTCTGCATGAGCGGAAATATGGACTGCCGTAACTACGGTGTTCTTGAGGGCTTGCCCGAAATGCGCGCCTTTTATGCGAAGCTTCTCGGCCTTGATGCAAAGGACGTCCTGATCGGAGGAAACTCCTCCTTGCAGCTGATGTTTGACACGCTGATGCGTGCGCTCGTATTCGGCTTCTGTGATTCGCCCCGTCCTTGGGTGCAGGAAGCGGATAGAAAGTGGATCTGCGTTGTTCCGGGATATGACCGTCATTTCCGCATCACCGAGCAGCTCGGCTTTGAGCTTCTCTCCGTGGAAATGAAGGAGGACGGTCCCGATATGGATGCCGTCGAGGCGCTCGTAAAGGACCCTGCTGTAAAGGGTATCTGGTGTGTTCCGAAGTATTCGAACCCCACG
Source organism: Eubacteriales bacterium (assembly GCA_045630385.1). GTDB lineage: Bacteria > Bacillota > Clostridia > Oscillospirales > CAG-272 > UBA1740. Next base: position 11,094 of record JAZQTA010000149.1, read on the forward strand.
GGTAATACCTATTCCGACGAGGTGGTTCGCCGCCTTGTGAAAATGGAATGTGCCGCGCCCGATTTCCGCATCATGTGGGACAATGCCTATGCCGTGCACGATCTTTCGGAAAAGGGAGATTCGCTTGCTGACGTTTTTGCGCTCGCAAAAGAGTACGGAAACGAGAACCGCGTTCTGTATTTCTCCTCCACCTCGAAGATCACGCTTCCGGGCGCAGGTGTTTCCATGATGGCCGCCTCCGAGGAAAACCGCAAGCAGATCCTTCCGATCCTCGGTGCGCAGACAATCGGATACGATAAGATCAATCAGCTTCGCCATCTGCATTTCTTTGAGAACACCGAGCGTGTGCATGCGCACATGATGAAGCTTGGTCGTATGATCGGTCATAAATTCACCAAAACGCTCGGAACGCTCGAATCCCTCGCGCCCTACGGTATCGCGGAGTGGACGAAGCCGAACGGCGGTTATTTCATCACGCTGACGATGAAGATCGGCTCTGCAAAGCGCGTGCACGCGCTGATGAAGGGCGCGGGCGTGGTGCTCACCCCTGCGGGAGCAACGCATCCGTACGGCATCGATCCCACGGATAGCGTTTTGCGCCTTGCTCCCACCTACCCCTCGAACGAGGAGCTTCAGCTTGGCTGTGAGGTGCTCGCCATCTGCGTCCGCCTCGCCGCTCTTGAAGCACTTTGCAATAAGTGACAAACACACGGGAGAGACCTCGGTCTCTCCCGTGTGTTTTTTTTAGCTTTCGTTACGGCATTAAATACTCGATCGGCGTTTTTTGGTAGTTTTCAAAGGCGGTATCAAGTCGCTTTTTATCTGTATATTCCCGTGGCGTCATTCCCGTCAGCTGCTTGAAGGCGCGATGAAAGCTTCTCTCGCAGGAAAAGCCGACGTCAAGGGCGATATCGAGTCCTCGACGGTTGCTTTCGGTGAGATAGCGTTTCGCAAGCTCTATGCGCAGCGAGTTGATAAGAGAATTGAAATTAAATCCGGGAATTGCGGCCAGACAATGCGAAAGATGTCCCTTTGTATAGCCGAGCGCATGGCTCAGCGTGTCCAGCGTGATCGGCTCGCGGTAATGCTTGGAAATATACAGAAGGATCTCGCAGAGCACGAGATCCTTTTTGGATCTCTCGACTTTCGGTACGGCGCTGAAATATTCGGCGAGCAGGGCATGCACGCATGCGCAAATAATACGATAGCGATTTTCCTTGCTGCTGTAAGCACTGCGCGGCTGGTGTAGATGCACGTCTACGTAAGCGCGAAGGGCTAGGGGCGGAGTAAAGCGCGCGCTTTCTCTTCCTGTATAAAGATCATCCTCCTCGATGAGACCGAGCGCATAATCGTTGGAGAAAACGAAGATAAAAATTTTGGAATATGCAGGGGTGCGAAAGCTGTGCACGCGGAAGGGGGTGATGCAGAAAACGTCACCCTTGCGGCCGAGCTCTGCCTTTCCGTCCACGGTGAGCTCCAGCTCGCCGTCAAGCACGAAAACGAGCTCGGAGGATTGATGGATGTGCGCACCGTAGTTGTGGTTTTCGTGCAATCCGCTTTTTATATCGTGCGACGTTCCGATATTCGTGTGCTGGATAATCATGGCTCTCTCCTCTGAAAAAGTAAGGATTTGTCTGTAATTATAACATATTCGTCCTACCTTGTCAAGTGTTATATGCTACAATAAAAGTGTATAATAATACGATTGGAGGTATTATAATGAAACAAAAAATGACTCGTGCGATGCTCGCTTTTGTGGCACTTTGCTGTACAATCATGGCATTGGGTCTATTTTCAGGCGCGCAAACGACAGTGGAAAGAAAGGGCAGTATGATTGAAATTGAAGAGAATTTTTCTGCATATCGATTGGGTGATGTGCAGCGTATTTCAAGTGACGGATACATCGGTATTCCCGTGCAGCTTTCGGTGTATTACGATGGGGAAGAGCGTGTGACCTCCGGTATCGGCGGCACGCCTTTGATTCTCTACGTGATCAACACCGCTACCGAGCGTATCGGAACAAAAACGGATACACAGATCATTCGCTCCATGCTTGATCGCGGATATCTCGTCTGCGTTGTGGATTATCTGGAGAACGGTAAGGCAACCACGCCCGCTTTGGATTGGTCCTTGCAGACGTTAAGAGCGAATATCAATGCGGGTAAGTATTTTTCCGGTATGGGGATTCCCACGTCGGATTATAAGGAAACCTTCGTTGTTCCCGCGGGCTACGACGTTTCGCTCTCGCATTCTTTTTGGGAGATCGATAAGCATTCCGTGGCAGGCACGCTTGAATACATCACCAAGGTTTGGAACACGGACGTGCGCTCCATCTTCGGTGAAAGGGTGATCCCCTGGACGGATGCGGAGGGGGAGCGCAAGCAGGTGCAGACTGCTTATGACGGAACGGCTCCCGTATGGCTGAATGCGAGCGGCGCGGCGGACGAAAACGGAAGTTATATAAAAATCAAGCACACCTTGGCAAGGACCGTGGAGGACTGCGTGAAGCCTGACGGCTCGGCTCTGGATATGAACCTTTATATGCATATCATTTATCCCACAGCGCCGAAAAACGAGGTGCCCGTAATGTGCTTCGCCGCATCGAGCGAGCATCTCGCGGATGCCGTCGGCACGGCGGGCCGCCCGCAGATGAACGGCTTTGTATTTTCGGGTTATGCAGGCATCCTTATGGACTACGGCTACGTTCCCATGGCGCGTGCGGATCACTATAAGGAATTCTCCGGCACGGCAGGTGTAACGGGTGATAACGTAACCTATTCCATTGCCTTTTATAACGGTGTAAAGATCAATACCGCGGCAATGCGCTATCTTCGCTATCTCGGTGCCTCGGATGAAGCGTTTGCCTTTGATGCCGAGGCCATCGGAATTTACGGAAATTCCAAGGGTGGTTGGATGATGATGCTTGGAGCGGAGCATCCTGAGCTTCTTGCGGAGCAGCGCTTCTTTGAGGGGCATCACGGAGAAACCCGCTATGAGGCAGGTGAAATCGCCGATTCCGCTTCAGGGCTGGTCAAGGGCGGAGAGGCACAGCCGTGGCTGACATATAACGGCGAAGTCCTTGATAGCGGCGCGGATTTCATCTACGCCTCCTGCGGCGGCGGTGAACAGCATATCATGGATGGGCACGCGCCCACCTTCGTTTCCTGCAACCTCGGGGATGGTACTTTCTATGCAAATTCGAATAATTTCGTTAATTATTGCAGAAATCATAACGTGCCCTGCCTTTGGTTTGAGGTGAATAAGGGGCATACCTTTACCTACGGCGAGGATATGAATTTTGGCGTGGATACCTACGATGCGTTCTTTACCTTCGCAAATTACTATCTGCGCGGGGACGCCGTATCTGTGGTTTACACCTCGTTCACGAAGAAAAACGCGGAGGTTGATCCGGCGGCGGCTATTGTAATTAAATTTTCCGGCGCGGTTTCTGCCGAGGCTGTGCAAGCGGTCACGGTTTCCGCCGTGGGCGGTAATGCCGTTTCGGGGACGTGGTCCTCGCAGTTCGGTAATACCGAATGGACATTCAAGCCCTCCGCGCCCCTCGCATCCTCCACCGAATACGTGATCAGCGTTCCCGAAACGCTCGCCGGTGATAACGGGATCGCGATGGGAGAGGAGTTTGCGCAGAGTTTTACCACGGCCGAAGCGATGGAGAGCGAGGTTTCGCTTGTCAGCGGGACGCGCGGCGGCTACTACACCTTCACGGTCAACAGTGAGATGAAGGCGGCGAAAAAGGTGTTCCTTCGCTTTGCCGTATCTTGCGACGGCACAAACCTTGCGGGCGTATATCCCGTCAGCGGCTTCTCGGCGGCGTCGCCCGATGCTTCTTTGGTGGCAGCTTCCTCTATCGGTAGCATTCCGATCTTCGGTAGCGGCGTTTATTCTTGCGACGTAGCGGCATACGTAAAAACACTTTCGGTTGGTGATACTGCGGCTTTCCTCGTTAAAATGGAAAGAAATGTTGGCAATTCGTCGGTGTTTTCGGCACCGATGGACACCGCGGTCCAAGGAAGTCTTAACAAAGCGAGTGGCGCGATCGCATCCGATATTTCGGGGATTGAGGGCGCGGGTGCTCTGAAGCTCTCGGCCTTCCAAACGAACGTGATCACGGGCTCGAAGGAAAGCATCACTTATTATAATAACACATCCTCCGTTCTTACGATCAGCAATCTGATTAAGAACGGTGCGCTCGCAAACGCGGATCTCGGACGCCGCTTCACGGTTTCCTTCCGCGTGTACGATACCGTTTCAAGAAAGCTCTCTGTGGCGCTGACTGGCGCCACCTCCTCTGTGCAGGGGGTAGCGGATTACAACGCGGTACGCTATAATTTTTTGACCAAGGCAGGAGAGTGGACCGAGATATCCTTTGATTATACCGTTCGCGAACCCTTGCTCGGCGCAGCGGGCTTGATCTCTAAACGCTTAGGCTTTTCGGCAGATACGCTGGGAGACGAGGGTGGCTCCTATCCCTTCTATATTGACACTGTCAGCGTGACGGAATCCGCGAGCGCGGTATCTCTCGGTGCGGCATCGGTGGCTTACAGCACGATCAAAGTCGATCCCGCGCAAACCCCGTACGGGCTGATCCCCGAGGAGTATGCGGATGCAGATGCGTATCCCGTAGCGATCTTTGCTAAAAATGGCACGGAATGGGAGTTTAAAAGCGCGGGCGCGATCCTGCCCAAAAAATACAACTACGGCGCGGATGCCGTGATCTTCTTGCGTACAGACTATGCACTTTCTTCCTCGGCTTATGATCTTGATACGATCGGAGCAAACCGCGCATTGACGATCGATCTTGGCGGTCACACATTGGATATCACAGGCGCAGGGCAGTACAATTCGCTTTCCACGTATGCAAAGCAAAACAATACAAGCTTCACTTTGAAAAACGGCATGGTTTACAGCAACGGAAAGGCTTCCTTGGCTACGATCTATTCGGGCGGTAACAATACCGTCAATCTGACGTTCGAGAATCTTTCTATCGAGCTGGGCATGTCCTTCGGCGAAACCAGCGCTCTCATTCGCCACGGTTATCACTCTCCTGCAAATTATCTTGCAACGTACAATATCACCTTCTCGGATTGTGATATCGATATCTCCGCTTGCAACAGTAGCTCTCTTTACGCCATTCGTGCGGGTTATTTCGGGGGCGGATATCAGTTGAACTGGAAGGTAAACGGCGGTAGCTTGACCACGGGCACAAGCACGTTCTATTCTAACAATATAAAAATGGAAAAGGGCGGTAGCCTTAGCTTTGGCAAAGGAAAAGACGGCAGTGCCTTCCGCTTGGTTACTAAAGCCGATCTTTCCGGCACAGCCTATTATAGCGATCTTGAAGGCGAAAAGCATTATTTCGGCGCGGTTTCTACGGATGGAACGGCGTATGCGCATGAGCCAATGTCGCTTTCCGCGCCGTATGGCGCGATTCCCGCTGATAAGCTTTCGCCCCTTGCTTATCCCATCCTTCTCTTCGTAAAGGAGAACGGAGAATGGAAATGGAAAAATGCTTACAGCGCTTTGCCGACCTCCTACGGATACGGTAAAGAAGCCGTTCTCCTTTTGCGTAGGGATTACGCAATGTCCTCCGCGAAGCACGATCTAGACACCATCGGCGCAAGTGCTTCCTTAACGCTTGACCTCGGCGGTCACACGCTGGATATCACGGGCGCGGGACAATACCATTCGTTTTCCACGCAAGCGGCACAAAGCAATACGGGCTTCACCCTGAAAAACGGAAGAATTTACAGCAACGGAAAGGCTTCCTTAGCTACGATCCATTCGGGTGGCAACAATACCTTCCGTCTGGCGTTTGAGGATCTTTCGATTGAGCTTGGTGCATCCTTCGGTGAAACAAGCGCCCTCATTCGTCATGGGTATCACTCTCCCCCGACCTATCTCGCAACATACGATATCACCTTCACGGATTGCGATATTGATATTTCCGCTTGCAACAGCAGCTCACTTTTCGCCATTCGCGTGGGATATTTCGGTGGCGGATATCAGTTGAACTGGAAGGTAAACGGCGGTAGCTTGACCACGGGCACAAGCACGTTCTATTCTAACAATATAAAGATGGAAAAGGGCGGAAGCCTTAGCTTTGGCAAGGGAAAAGACGGAAGTGACTTCCGCTTGTTTGCCGCGGCCGATCTTTCCGGTACGGCGTATTATAGCGATCTCAGCGGTGAAAAGCACTATTTCGGCGCGATTTCCACGGATGGAACGGCGTATGTCCACGAGCCAATGTCGCTTTCCACGCCGTACGGTGATATTCCGGCAAGCAAGCTTTCTCTTTTGGCCTATCCCTTCGTTGCCTTTGAGGATAACGGAGATGGGACGTATACCTACAAGACGGCCAGCGCAAACTTCTTTACCGATGGAGGAATGGAAAATACAATGCGCTCCGTTGAAAACGCCATCATTCTTCTTCGCCGCGATTTTACGGTAACCACAAGAATCTCCAATCTTTCCAAGCGTTCTAATCTGACGGTTGACCTGGGCGGACACACGCTGACCACGGCCGGAAGCAGTGCACCGATTGAATCCGAAGCAAAGAGCGGAAACGAAGTGAGGCTTACGTTCGAAAACGGAACGGTGCTTCTTGATACAACCGCGTTCGTTAATTTTAGCAGCTATAGCGTTGCCGAAACGGATTACTATATTACGTTCAAGGACATTGTGTTCCGCTTTGCGGAGGGAACGAAGGTGAAGTCTCCTACCACCTTCGGTTTAACGCGCGTATCTTATTTCCTTTCGCTCTGCTACGAGGATTGCACCTTTGATTTGGGAAAGCATCAAGCGAGCGGCATAGTGTTGATTGCGGCGAATCCCAAGGTGAATACGCAGGGCGCGGGAACGGTAACTCTTCGTTCGGTTTCCGTCATCGGAGGCACAGTGAAGGCAGCCTCTATTGAGGGGATTGCGCTTTCCGACGTACCTTCCGCGCTGACTTACGGGAAGAGCGCAGGGGGAAAATATCTTGGCTTTGACGTACCGATCGTGCAGGATGCCGTTTTGTCAGGCGGCATAGGTCTTGTGAACTGGGGCTTCGGTATGAGTGAGTATGCCCCGGTAGGCGTAACGCTTTCACACGAAGGTGTAGTTGTAGACGAAGTGTTTGGTTATTCGTTTGCTCCCGTTACTGTGAAGAATGGAAAAAATGATGCGCAAAAAGCAATCACCTCTGTGAAGCCCGGCATGTTGCGAATGAGCCTCACCTTGCAGAGTAAGATCGGCTTAAATCTTTTCCTGTCCGACGCGATCGGTGCATCTGCGATCAAGCTTGGCGGTGTTGCGCACGCGCTCGGTACGGCAGAAAACGGCTATTATCATCTTGAAGGCGCGATCGCGCCGAACATTGCAAATCAGCCGGTGATTTTGGAGATCGCCATAGGTGAAAATGTTCACTCGATCCCCGTGAGCGTCGGCTCGTATGCAAGAGCTCTTCTTTCGTCCTCGCAGTATGCGGACGTGCACGCGCTGACCTATTCGATGGTTGAATATGTCCGCGCGATGACGGATGCCGATTTCCTTTCGGACGTGCAAGCACCTGTGGGTTATGAAAGAAAGGTGCTGGAGGCCGTTCCGTATGAAGCAGGGGAGAATACGCTCCTTTCCGCTATCCGCTTTAACCTTTCGGATACAATCGAAATTGAGGTCGCGGGAAACCTTCCTGACGGAACAAAGGTGAATCTCATTCTTGCGACGGCGCGAAGCGAGAATGAAGAAATTACGGGAGGATATGTACGGTTCTCTGATCTTTATATCAATGAGTTTTGCGGCGAAATGAAAATAAAAGTTTGCAATGAAACCTATTTTTACAGTCTTGAAAACTATCTTGACGCAATGAAGGTTAGTTCTGAAAGGGCAGTAATCGAAGCACTTTATAACTATGCTTTTTATGCGGATCTTTATGTAAAGGATCTGCAAAATGCGTAGAAATAAGGAGGACGAAAATGGAAAAGAAATATATTTCTCCCGAAGCAAAAAATCTTCGCTTTGGTGAGGCGGATATCATAACGTCCTCGGGCAAACTCTTCGATTGGGAGCTTCCGACGATCGATCTGTCGGAGAGCGATCTGACCTTCAGTGAGGATGGGTCTGTATTAAGGCTTTAATATCTAAAGCCTTTGTCAATGAAAAAGCCTTTGTCAATGAAAAAGCCTTCTCCTGTGGGAGAAGGGGGACCGCGTAGCGGTGGATGAGGAGATAATCCATCTCTCGTCTGCTCGCGCATCCGCCTTTCTCCTTGCGAGAAGGCTTTTTTTATTGGTAAAAGATTACTTGATCAAAAGCACCGTGGGATACAGCGGCTCGCAGGAAACGTCGAGCACGTAGAAGCCTTCTTCGTTCTTCTCGAAGGAAACGGGGGTCTCCTCGCCGTTTTCGTCAAGGCGGGTGATCTCGGTTGGCTCCTTTTCAAGATAGAGAACCGTCTCCTCCTCGGGATCGTAGCCAAGGTTGAAGATGGCGGCAAGCAGGCGGCCGTCGTCAAGGTAGCCCGCTCTGAGGCAAAGCTCGTTGTCGCTCGGCGTGTAGATGGGCAAAGCGCCGGCTTCCTTTAAGAGCTTTATAAACTGCTGCTTTCTCGTCTCGTTGAGGAAAGAAAATCCCTCGGTATAGCGGTGCTCGGCATTGGGCGTTCCGCAGTAGATCACGGTGAATTTTCCGCCCTCACGCATGAATTTCGTCACGGCAGGGGAAACGTTGATAAGAACGCCGTCCTCCTTGCGATAGTTGAAGGAAAGCACCTCGGTCTTTTCATCAGTCGGGGTAAGGAGCATGAGGTTCTTCTGCTTTTGGCAGATCAGCGATGCATCCTCGTTGAAGGCCTCGCCTGCCACGCGCCCGAGCTTTTCATAGTCAAAGGCTTCGGCTTTCGCGCCGAGAAGCGCGCCGTAGCCGCGCTTTTCAAGATCCACGGCAACCTCGGCGCTCATAAATACCGAGCCCTTTTCAAACATAGCCTTGATCTCTTCATCGGGAAGGTCGATGCCGATGGTATCCTCAAGGAAGGTCGCACCGTAATTTTTGTTGGAGAAATAGAAGGGAAGTCCCATTCTCTCAAGGTTTTTGGTTGCCCAGTAGTTGGAATGATACTGCCAGCGGTTCTTCGCGCGGAAATCATGCCACTTCTGCTCGGTGAAAGCGGAGTTTGCGCCAACGAAGGTCAGATGATCCGAAAGCTCTGCGATCTTCTCGTAGAAGGGATAGTGCTTTGCAAGAATGTTGCGGAAGGCAACGCCGCTTTTCGGCTCGTAGGAGGAGGTTCTTGTGATCCAATGCTTTGAGCCCTTCAGCCCCTCGAGGAGTGAGGCCGTGAAGTGCGTATGCAGATATCTCGCATTCTTTCCGTAGCGGTTGAAGGGGATCGTGTCGCATTCCGCAAGTCGGATTTTGATGCCGTTATCGCGCAAGCGCGCGTTGCAAACGGCGGCTCTGCGCATCGTGTCGCTAATGGTCTTGACGGTGAGGGGGGCATACGTGCCGTTGGGGCAGCGAACGATCGTGGGATTGCCCTTGCCGCACCAGATGGGGTTTGTGAAGATCACGGAGTCGCATTCGTCACCCGAGGTGCAGTTCACGCCTTGGATCGTGGGATCCACGGAGTCAACGGCCTCGCGCATTCTCGTCACGGCATGCACGAGCGTATCTCTCATAAGAGTAACGAAGCCCTGCACCTTCGGATCGTTCTGATCGTGCGAGAGCAGATATTCGTTTAACTCCGCCTTGGTGTAGCTCGTTCCCATGCGGCGATTATATTCCGCCATGTGTAAGGGGCATCCGCAGCAGATGCCGCCGCGCATCATAAGGCGCACGTCGTCATCCAGCATCAAGGTCGAGGGATGCTCTGCCGCAATGATCCTGATCTCCTCGCAAAGCTTATCAAGTACGCCCTCGTCCATCGGGCAATAAGCGAAAAGCGGACTTCCGTCCATCGGCTCCATAAATTGCAGAGGCGCGGGATCCATCGATGCCGTGCCGTGACCGAAGGTGGACTGTAAAAGAATGCCGGAGGGAACCCCCGCCTTGTCAAGCTCCTTCTTATATCGGCGGTATTTCTCTGCGATCTTTTCGCCCTTGCACCAAACGGGATCGCCCTCGGGCTGGATGATCACGGAGAAGAGCGGCATCAGGCTGATATTTCTTTTATGCTGATCAATAAGATCGGCCACTCTCTCTTCAAAGTGATCCTCAAAAAGAGGCGTCACGGAATAGGTATAAAGCATCTTTTGTAATCCTTTCGTTTTTTTGAAATCAAAAAGGGAACTGTAAGTGTAAGTATAGCATACTTTTTATTTAAATGCAATAGAAAACGAAAAAAAGCCGCTCTCTGCGAAAATATCGTTTTTTAATGTATGGATCGATATTCTACAATTATTACCACTCATTTTTCGTTCAGTTTCTTTGTTTTATTCCATCACGGAACAAAATACAACAAAAAAAGAGAGCCTATGCGCTCTCTATGCATCGTCCCCCGCCGTTCCCAATCACGCCGCAGGCGTGTATGTAATGGGCGATCTTGAGATGGTTTAAGTTAACTTGCCCGAAGGGCAATCATACTCCTTGCGAGACGCCTTGAATGATCAAGGCGTGCTATCGCACCTCTTTGCTTTCGCAAAGGTCTCGCGGAGCAATCTGCGCGTGGCTCTCTCATGCAAGCATGGACTCGCTCACGCTTGATTATATACTTGACCAAAGGGCAATCATAACTGTTTTTTGCCTTGAAGGCAAAAACCTGACTGGGCTTGTAAGCCGGGTACTGTACGCTTTCGCGCAGCAATCATCTATCTTCACTGCGGATCGCTCCGCAGTTCAAGCCTTGCGGCTCTGCCACCATGCGCATATCGGCGGGCAGCCGAAGTCAAAGACTCGCGCAAGGTGTTGCTTCGGATAGGGTTTA
>JAZQTA010000150.1:0-6552 GCA_045630385.1 Eubacteriales bacterium
CGATTGCGACCTCTGCGGCGAAACGCTCTCGCAGTGCGCCGACGCCCATAAGGATCACAAATGCGATACCTGCGAGGAAGCGCTCTCGCAGTGCGCCGACGCCGATAAGGATCACAAATGCGATACCTGCAAGAAAACGCTCTCGCAGTGCGCCGATACCGATGAGGACGGCGAATGCGACCTTTGCGGCGAGGCTATGATCCCTCCGCACGAATGCGAGGACTACGAAGGCTACGTAAAGGATCATATTTGCGATATCTGCGGCGCTTATCTTTCCGAGCATGCGGATAGCAACAACGACCACAAATGCGAGTATTGCTATCAGCGCGTGAATTATTGCGCCGATCAGAACAACGATCATTTCTGCGATATCTGCAGCGAAAGAAAGACCGAGTGCCTGGACGGCGACAAGGACGAAAAATGCGATATCTGCGACACCGCCGTTCCTTGCAATGAGGGCGCGGACGGAACCACCCTCGCGACCGACAATCTTCCCTTTGCAAATTATTACGGTCACGGTCTGACGGATGAAGCGCCGGTCAGCGGATCAACGGTCATGCTCCTTGCGGGCAAGTCCTCTTACCGTATATACTTCTTCTTTGCGATCGAGGTTGCCGATCTCGCCTTTACCGATGGGCAGGCCTACGGCACCTTCGTTTCCGAGCAGGGCTATATCAAAAACGGAAAATTCGTTGTTCCGATGGCCTACACGCCTGCGAAAGCACCGCAGATCTGCGAAGAGGTGTCCATGCAATATATGAGCTACACAAAGGTGGCCACCGGGCAAACGAACTATCTGACCACAATCACCGTTTTGCGCTTCACGAAAAACTGCGTGGTTCCGACCTTCCTCGGTGCAAGCCTTGACGGCAACCTTAACAATGCATCGGATTCCATTACCATAAACTTCACCGATATCGTGAACGCCCCCGCGGAGGGCTTCTACATCTACCTGCATTTTAACGGCCAGGCAGGCGGCATGCGCATTCACGGAAGAAATTTTAACAACTACCGCAACTACGTTACCTATGAAAACGGAATCTACACGCTGAAGGCCGAGATCAACGCGGCGCAGATCGGCGAGCATAAGCCGATCATTTCCTTCTCTTACGCGCCGATTTCGGGACTTGCAGGCGCCGTGGATCTTTACAACAAATTCACCCTCGTGGTCGAGCCCGGCACGCCCTGCGCGGAGTGCTCCGAAAATCCGCAATACCCCGACGGGCATTGCGACACCTGCGGCAATCCTCTGCCTCCCTGCGAGCACGAGGATGAAAACGAGGATCACAAGTGTGACAAATGCCTGCAAACCATTTCGCAGTGCGCCGACGAGAACAGTGATCACCTTTGCGATCTCTGCGGCGAAAACGTCACCTATTGCTACGACAGAAACAAGGATCACGCGTGCGATCTCTGTGGCAAAACCATCTCCTGCTCAGATACAGACTTGGATCATAAATGCGATATTTGTCAAGAAAAGTTGACAGATTGCTTCGATAATGACAGCGACAGCACCTGCGACCTTTGCGGCGCGGCAATAGAGACGGAGTCTGCTTACGAGAAGTATCTCGAAGAATATTCCTTCAACGATGATAACTGCCCCGTGCTTCGCGTTGCCGTTTGCACCGACTATGCGCCCTACATCTTCGTGAACCGCGGCCTTGCAAGAGACGAGTGGTTCTGCGGTGCCGATGCACTTATGATCCGCTATCTTGCTAAGATGCTCGGCTATAAGATCGCATACGTTCCGCTGAGCCGCGAGGCATGCATAAGTGCCATACAAAACGGCGAGGTTGACTGCGCGATCGGCGGTCTGGCAAGCGGCGTTGCCCCCTACAAGGAATCCCTTCTTTACCATTACACAGAAAACCCGATCACCGGCTATCAGGAATACTTCGCTATTTGCTTCTCAAGCGAGCGTATGCAAGATCTCGTCTACGACGTCAACGACCTGATCCTTCCCTTTATGGAGGAAAACAGCCTTTACAAGGATTGGATCTTTGCCGCAGAGGCGTATATCGGCACTCTGCCTCCTCTGCATCTCGATGACAAGGGCTATGATGCAATCGGCGATAAGATCGGCGGCGACGAGGATCTCGTTTGCCCGCATACCGACACCGTGATCGATCACTACTGCGACACCTGCCGCACGCTTCTTTATTACTACGTGGATAATATCGGCCACGAAGGCATCTGTGATATCTGCAACGAGACACTCGCCTCGCATGCCAAGGATGCGGTCGGCCCGAGCTACGTCGGCCTTTCTCACACGCCCGACGGAACCTACGAATATAACGGAAGGATCTTCTTCCACGCAAAGAAGACCACCACCGTCTACCTCAAATTCACCAAGCCCGTATCGCTTCTGCCGCTGACGCTTGCCAACCAAGCCGTAACCTTCGCGGAATACAGCCACACAGAGGACGAATACATCGTCAGCGCCACCTTTACGATCCATTCTCTTACCGTGACCGGCATCAACGGAATTCTTTACTATAATGATTTCTTCGGAAAGAAGTACGAAAAATACATCCAAGCAAGCATCATCCCCGAGCTTGCGGGCGCGGCAGAGAACGGCACCGTCATCAGCGGTCCGCTGACCTTTACCGAGGGCGCGTCCTTCGTATTGCAGCTTGCGACCGCAGGTCAGGCAGAGATCACGGCTCTGTATATTGATGGCACCGCCCTGATCTTCGAGCAGGGCAACGTGCAATCCATCCAGGTATCGATTCCCGGCTACGGCAGCACACGCGGTAATCTTTACACTCTGACCGTCACCGACGGTGCTCACATCCCCTACGGTGAAAGCGAGATCACCGTTCGCTACAAGGTAGCGGGCATCCCGAGCGGCGACGGCGCTCCCTTCCCCGACATGATCCTCACCATTAACAAGCAGCCCCTCCCGCACACGTGCGAATTCGGCGAATGGAGCACGGTGAAGAACGCGACCTGCGCCGAGGCAGGCGAGGCGGAGCGCGCCTGTGCCTGCGGCGAAAAGGATAAAAAGGTGATCGATCCCTTACCTCATACGTATCAGAACGGCATCTGCACGGTGTGCTCCTTCCATGCATCGGATGCATACACGCACGCACAGATCCCTAACCCGGGCGTGCAGAACGTGATCGACCGCGCGTACCTTCTCACCGACGTGGAATGGACACCTCTCGCAGACGTTCCCGGTCTCAAAGGCAGCGGCAAGGTGATCTATTTCAAGGCCGGCGAGACCTACAAGGGCATTCCGTATTCCGGCGTAACGGCGAATGACTACTACGTGGGACTGAACGTGAGCCTGACCACCTATCTGACGGCGCTTGCAAACCCGAGCGCCCTGATCTACACCAAGAATCTGCAATCCACCAACTCCAAGGCGGCGACCTACTACGGCACGGTGTGCTCGAAGTTTGCGCAATACGCCCTGAACGTCCCCGGCTCTTATAATACCGCGAACGTGGCAAACATTCCCGGCATGCAAACCATCGCCCTGCCCGGCGCATTCACTGTGGACGAGATCCGTCTTGGCGACGTGGTACTGAACGTAGATAAGCACACCACCATTTGTACCGACATTCTTTACGATGCAGAGGGCAACGTTGTCTTCATCGAGATCTCCGAGGCCACCTATCCGGTGGTGCGCCGCATGTACTGGAGCCCCGAGGAGTTTTATGAGCACTTTGCATCTTACAGACTTTGCCGCTATGATTACATCGCAGATACACCCGCGCCCGAAACGGTATCCGTGCAGAATTCGTACGCACTGATGACGCGCTACGGTGACCACTTCAACTACAAGGTCAGCACGACGAAATCGATCGTAGACGTTTTGGAGGACGGATACTACAAGGCAGTCATCCTGCGTGACGGCGAGATCGTGGAAGAGATCCTGCTGAACGGAGCGACATCGTTCAAATTCGACCGCAGTGTGCCCGGCCTCATAGAGATGTACCTTGAAAAGGAGGACGGAACGAGAAGCGGCTCCATCTACGCACAGGTGGTAGAGTCCACCGTGACCGTCACCGATACCTCCGGTCTTGCACAAGGCAAGCTGACCGTGGAATTTGACGGCAGCTACGGCACGCCCCTATATGTGCAGGTCGGCAGTGCGCACGCCTTGTTCTGCAACATAGAGGGCAAGGAAGGCGCGGCCGAAATCACCTTTGATTACGCCAAGGTTGCCTCCCTCGAGGTGCGCATCGCATATCAGACCGAGCATGGCGTTTATCTTTCGGCCTGGATTCCCATCTCGCTCCAATCGCAAAACACAAGCACCGATCCCCTTCTTTCGAAGGGCGAGTATTATGACGGCTTGATCCTGCCGGCGAACAGCCACAAGCCAATCCTGAATCCGGATAAGGTGGGATATTTCTGCTACACCATGATCCCCGTGCTGGCAAACGAAACCTATTACTCCCTTGGTGCCAACCGCATGTGGTTCCTGGATGCAAGCGGAAAGCCCATCAGCACCTTTAATGCATCCAAGGATGCCGCGGTTCAGTATCAGTTCACTACCCCTGAGGGAACGGCCTACGTAAGCATCACCTACTCCTCCGCCAAGGTAGCAAAGGGCTCAGAGCGCATCGAGATACGGCACAATTTCAAGAATGGCACCTGCCTCGGATGCGGCAATACGATCGAAAACATCGAGGCTTTGAGAAATCCCTATATGATCGGCTATTCGACCGAGCTTGACGGCAATTTCTTTGAAAATCTCGGCCTCCTGCAGCTGACCTACGGCGAAGCCGATACGGTGTATCTGAAGTTCAATTGCGAGGTAGATTTCTATTCCTTCAGCTTCTTGGACCTCAAGGTTGACGATCCCGTATATTGCTATCGGGATGCGGAGGGTGTCGTTTACTCCGTTGAGATCCCCGCCCCCGATCGAATTTTCGTGCAAGGCGAGTCTTACGTATATTTCGGCACACCTTACAGCACGGAATGTTCCGCCCCGATCCTCTTCGACTGCATGCCCGAAACGATGCCCGAGTATATCGGCACGGTGGTCGATGGCAATCTTTCCTACAACAGCTATCCCGCAAGACTTGGCGAAACGGTGACCGTGCAGTTCGCATTGAACGTAGAGATCGAGCTTGGAGGCACGCTCTTTGCAAACGGCTCCACCGTTACGCTTGTGAGCCAAAGCCGCGAGAGCGCACCGGACGGCACCTACTACATTTACACCGTCAGCTTTGGCGGGCAAGACGTTTCCGCATACGAAAGCTTTGAGCTTGCCTTCACCTACTCCTATCTCGGCGCATCGGGCGGCTCTGACGGCGGCTTCCTACCTGCCTTCACCGTACCCGTGCAGATCGTTCCCTACGTGCTTCTCGATGCAACCGTAAACGGCATTTCCGTAAACGAAGGCTCCGCGCAGATTCCTTACAGCGAGGCCTACGAAATTCTTTTGACCTTGAACCAACCGGCCGACGTGTTGGAAATGGCCTTTGAGGGACTTTCCTCGGGTGAGCTCTATTCCGAGGAAAACGGCACGTACGTTTACCGCTTCATCTCCTCCAATCTCCCCTTCGGCGACATAAACGCCCCCATTACCGCCTACAACGGCTCGTATCCCAACCACTTCGCGGCGCTCTCCTTCGAGATCCTTGAGCAAAGCGGCGGCGAAATCGGTGGCGGCGAAGGCGGCGGCGAGGGCGACCTCACCGAGCTTCCCACCGTGATTGAGATCTATGACTGCGTAAACGAGACCCCCATAGATAAAGATCCCTTGAATATTTTGGCAGACGGAAAGCTCTCCCTTCGCGTAACCTTCGACCGCCCTGTTTATTCCGCATTTCTTATGGTGAACGGCGAACGATATGATGCCGAGTTCGTAGAGTACGATACCGTCTTCTATTTCTCCGAGCCCCTGTCTATGAACATGAGCAAGCAGGAGGGCTGCTTGCAGCTCTATATCGAAGAAAACGGAGCTGAATTCATGCTCATGGAAACTACCTATGAGCAGGATGCCTTCGTCTTCTACGGCATTTATCAAAATCCCTACGATCTGGTGCTGGAGAACAGCCCCAGCGCAACCACGCTGCGCGCAGGGCGCGAGGCTGTTGTATATCTTGCAATGACCGCCGCCGTTGATCCTACGCAGCTTTATATCGCAGGTATCAATTATAACCTTACGCCTGTTGACAACCCCTGGTGGGAACCCGTCTATAAAACCGACG
The DNA here is from genome assembly GCA_045630385.1 of Eubacteriales bacterium. GTDB lineage: Bacteria > Bacillota > Clostridia > Oscillospirales > CAG-272 > UBA1740. The sequence goes on from JAZQTA010000150.1 coordinate 6,171, forward strand.
CAGAGGGCAACGAGATCCGCGTATATATCTACGAGGTTCTGATCCCCGCCGAGGTTCTCAATGGAGAGTACGGCACGATCAAGCTCGCCTTTGTGATCGATCAAGGTCCTATCGAGGAGTATCTGTACGATATCTGGGCAACTTACTCCATTAACATCGATTGATCCCCCTTTTCCAAACAAAAAAAGAAAGTGAAAATCCCATGCAAGCTCGATCTTTAAAAGGAAAAACAGTTGCCCTAACGGGCGCATCCGGTGGGCTTGGACGCGCACTTTGCAAACAAATATTAGCAAGCGGCGGTGATCTCATCGTCATCGACCGAAACGCAAAAAAGCAGGCGGCTCTGCTCGAGGAGTTGAGAGCCGCCTATAAGGAAAGCACG
>JAZQTA010000151.1:0-3667 GCA_045630385.1 Eubacteriales bacterium
ATGGGCATCACGCCCTCAAATCTTCGCTGGGTTGCCGCCTATCACAACAAGGAAACCAACCCTCACGTCCACATGATGGTGTGGTCGTCCCGACCGCAAGAGCCGTATCTTTCTCGCGAGGGCATCCACAACATCAAGAAGACCTTCGCCTCGGATATTTTTCGCCAAGAGCATATCCAAATTTATAAAAAGCAGACCGAGGCAAGAGAGGATATCAAGGAGCATTGCCGCCGTAGGGTCGCCGAGCTTTGCGCTCAGATCAACGGCGGCAACCACGCCTTCTCGCTCGAAATTCTCGCAAAAATGGAGCTGCTTTCCGAAAAGCTTTCGAAGCACAAGGGCAAAAAGGTCTACGGATATCTCGATAAAAATACCAAGGCTTTGGTCAAAGACGTCGTAAAATTGCTCGGCGCTGACGAGCAGATCTCGGAGCTGTATGACGCTTGGTATCGATACAAATGCGAGATCGTTCGTACCTATACCGATGAGATTCCCGACAAGATTCCCATCGAGGACAACGAGGAATTCAAATCGGTTCGCAACGCCGTCGACAAAAGTGCCGCGGAGATTTCATCTCCGTCGGCACAGCCCGACCGAGAAATTGATTACGATTACGCCGAGCTAAAGGAGAGAAAAAATGATTTTGATTATCTCTCTTACCACGCGGAATTCCGTAATGATCCCATGCTGTTCTACCGCCTCGGCAGATATTATCTTGAAAAGACGGACGAGATGGACGAAGCTGAGTGGTGGCTTCGAATGGCGGCTGACCGAGGCATTGAGGTCGCCTCCTACCTCGTCTACAAAGCCTATCGCGACGGTAAGTTTACCGAAAAGCCGAGTGATAAGCTCCGCTATCTCCGTATGGCTGTGGACAAAAAGTTTGGCTACGCCGAGTATGAATACGCCAAGTATCTGATGGATAAGTCGCCCGAAGAAGCCAAGATATATTTCGAAAGAGCCGCCTCTCACGGTAGCTTTCAAGCGGAATATACCTACGGCAAAATGCTTTATGACGAGGGCAGGCGCGAGGAAGCGCGAGAGTGGTTCGAGCGTTCCGCACGGACGGATGCGTGGACACAGACGAGAGTGGGGCTACTGCTTTACTACGAGTACGATGATCATGAGGCAGGCAAAGCCTTCCTTTCCTCTGCCGCTGAACAGGGCTACGAGCCTGCCCGTGAGGTGCTACGTTCTATCGAACAGGGGCTGAACGCACGGATCATCATCGGTGTATGCGATCTCTTTTATTACGCAGGCAACATCCTTGACGAGCGAAGTGAAGATATGTACAGCCAAGAGAATCAGATCGATTACCACGGTATCGACAAGAAGCAACGCCGTGAGAACCAAGCCAAGAGGCAAGGAATTATTATGTATTGAGCCAAATATGCGTATTTGGCGATTATTGAAGCCCCAGCCGAACAATGACACGGTTGGGGCTACGCCACAGAGAAAAGTGGCTGTTTTAGGCGGTACAGACCGCGCAAAAATAACGAAAAAAAGAGGTATTTTCCATGATAACCGGAATTAAGAAGTCTCACAAGACAACGGAAATATTCTTTGACGAGGGTAGCGATATCCTCGTCATCAACACCTATAACACCAGCCTCAAGAACAGGCTCACGGCATATGCGAGAGTTTATCCCGACCTTTGCCGTCAGACCGATGACAACGAAACAGGCGGTCTATCCTTTGAAATACAGAAGGACAGATTCTCCTTCCGCCTTCTTCCGCCATGCTCGGACGAGCGTAAAGAAAAGGCACGAGCCTGCGCCGAGGCACTTAACCAATCCCGAAAGGAGCTTTGATAACAATTTGATAACTATTCGAAAAAACGCTGGATATTCTCTCGAACCTGTGGTATGGTTGTGCTACCACAGAAAAATCTCAAAGAAAGGACAGATTTACGATGGCAAATAAACGCAGACCGCAGGGTGATGGCACGATACGCAAGCGCTCGGATGGGCGATGGGAAGCCCGAATCATCATCGGACACAAGAACGATGGCTCCCCGATGTACAAGTCCGCCTTCGCAAAAACGCAGAAAAGCGCCTTAAAGCAGCTCCATCAGCTCCTTGACCTCTACCGTGACGTTGACCTCACCGAAGAATGCCGAATGACGCTGGGCGAGTGGATGGATAAGTGGATGGACGAGTATATGATATTCACCATCAAGGAGAATACCATCAAGGGCTATCGCTCACAGATCGACCATCAGATCAAGCCGTTTATCGGTCATAAGCAGCTCGCCTCACTCACCACGGCAGATATTCAAAAATTCTACAACAAGATCAAAAAGGAAGGTAGAGTGCATCCGCATCCCATCCACGGACACGTTCTCTCCGACAGCATGGTGCGGAAAATACACATGATGCTCCACGAAGCCATGGAGGTGGCGGTCAGAGAGCGATATATCGTGCGCAATCCCACCGATAATACCACGATACCGAAAAAGACTACCACCGAAAAGCAGGTTCTCGACGATAGCCAGCTCAACAGATTTCTGGAAGCCATTCAAGGTGAACCGTACTGGCACGACTTCTTCTACGTGGAGGTCATGACAGGACTTAGGCGCGGTGAGATATGCGGTATCAAGTGGAGTGACATTGATTTCAACGAAGGAACGCTGTGCATCAAGCGTTCCGTATCCACGAAGGAGGGTGGCGGTGTTAGCATCGGTGAGACCAAAACCGACGCAGGCGTGAGAACCATCATCATGCCACCAAGCGTGGCAACGCTCCTATGGAAGAAGCGATCGGATGCGATCAACGAGTGGGTATTTCCGCACTATACCAACCCCTCGGATCCCTTACACCCAAGCTCCGCATACAAGAAGCTCAAAACCCTCCTCAAAAGGTTGGAGCTTCCTCTGCTGAGATTCCACGACCTACGGCACACCTTTGCTACCCAAGCAACTGACGGCGGTGTCGATCCCAAGACCTTGGCAGGCATTCTCGGACACACCGATGCGAGCTTTACGCTTGATACCTATACCCACGTAACGAGCGATATGCAGAGGGGTGCTTCTGCGATCGTCAATACTATGATGCAACAATTCTTAATAACGGAGGAAAACAATGGCGAACAATAAGAGAAAACAGGGCGAAGGCACGGTACGCCTTCGCTCGGACGGACGCTGGGAAGGCAGAATCGTTATAGGCTATAACGAAAAAGGCAATCCCAAGACCAAAAGCGTATTCGCCCCCACAAAGGGCGAGTGCGAGGAAAAGCTCAAAGCTCTCAAAGAGGAGCTCGGTAAAGTGGCACAGAGAGTCAAGCCCGAAATGCCCTTTGGTGAATGGATCGATTACTGGTATCAGAACTTCTGCAAGCCTGCTTTGCGAGAAAGCACACAGTCGGGATATGAGAACGCTATCTATCGCCACATCATCCCAAACCTTGGACACATCCCCCTCTGCAAGCTGGCGCAGAACGATCTGCAACAGTTTTACGCCAATCTGAAGAAAAAAGGCAGACTTCGTTATTCCGACACCTGCGGAAAGGGCGTATCCGACAGAACGGTACGTGCTTGTCATTCAAGATGCCGTTCAGCACTTGAAAAAGCGGTGGAGGACGGCTTGATCACAAGGAATCCGTCTGCAGGATGCAAGCTTCCACCCAAGAAAGGCAAGGAGATGCAGATACTCACCAAAAGCGAGCTGGG
>JAZQTA010000152.1:0-9189 GCA_045630385.1 Eubacteriales bacterium
AATAAGCCTTCCCCAGTGGGGGAAGGTGGCAGCCGCTTGTCGGCTGACGGATGAGGTGTGATGATTCCTAACCAACTCCTCATCCACCACTTCGTGGTCCCCCTTCCCCCTCAGGGGAAGGCTTGTGTTTCATACGTCCCATGCAAGGGTATAACCTTTGTTCCCCACCCGCATAGCGGGTGGTTGTCTGTTTCGCACTTCGTGCTCAACTGCCTAAAGGCATTAATCGGAAGAGGTCGGCAGAGATAACGATCTCGGTATAAGGACTTTTTGAGAGATTCCGCCGTCCTCTGCGGCAAGACCTCTTTTTATTCTGCTTTCCGCCAAAAAAACAACGTCAATCTGCCAAAAGCGACTTCGCGCCCGAGATAAAACAGCAATGGCTTCAAAAAACAAAAAAGCGGAAAAATCAAAGATTTTTTCAAATAATTTCAACGAAATATTGACATTTTTGACGTTTTATGGCATAATAAATATGTATATAATATTGAAGAAAAAATCGTGTGCATCGCGCGGTTCGGTTCATGCTGCAACGGCTGATACCTACAAGCGCAAACAAGGGACAATGTATCAAATTGCCTTTAAGATCACCGACAGGAGAGTGTAAAAATGGGAAAAATTGTTTCCTTTTCCAACCAGAAGGGCGGCGTAGGTAAAACCACCTCGTGCGTCAACATTGCGGCACAGATCGCCGCAAAGGGCAAAAAAGTGCTGATGATCGATATGGATCCGCAGGGAAACGCAACGAGCGGCCTCGGAATCTCCAAGTCGAAGATAAAAAAGACGATTTATGACGTTATTATCGGTCACTCCGAAATGGAAGAGGCGATCATTAAATCCAATTTTAAAAATCTCTGGGTTGTTCCTGCGACGATCGACCTCGCAGGCGCAGAGCTTGAGCTCTATGAGCTGGAAGAAGACGATAATTTTGCAAAATTAGCGGTTGAAAGCGTAAAAGACCGCTTTGACTACATATTTATCGACTGTCCGCCCTCGCTCGGCATGCTGACGGTCAAGGCGCTTTCGGTTTCGGACGGCATCGTCATCCCCATGCAGTGCGAATTTTACTCGCTGGAGGGTATGTCACAGCTTCTGAATACCGTAAAAACCATCCGCAGACTCTATAATCCCGAGCTTCGCGTGGTCGGCATCCTTCTGACGATGTATAACGGCCGCCTCACGCTGACGGGACAAGTCGTTGCGGAGCTAAAAAAATACTATGCAGAGCAGCTTTTCAAGGTTCCGATCTCGCGCTCCGTCCGTCTTTCCGAGGCGCCCGGCTACGGCGAGCCTATCTGCTACCACGATCCCTACGGCAAGGGCTCTCTTGAGTACGCCGCCGTGGCAAAGGAGCTTATGATGCGCATTTGATGCGCTTTTCTCCAAAATCCTCGCCCATTTTCGCAATAAATGGTAAATATTACCATTTTTATATTAAAAAACAGATAAAAAACCAAGCTTTATGCTTTGAAGGAGATATTTGCTATGCCAAGAAAGAAGAATAGCGGCCTTGGTCGCGGCCTTGACGCCATCTTTTTAGATAATTCCCACACCGATGACGCTCCCACCGGGGAAGGCATGGTCATCGGTCTGAAGCTTTCCCTGATCGATCCCCGCGCGGATCAGCCGAGAAAGAATTTTGACGAGGAGGCTCTGCAAGGACTTGCGGATTCCATCCTCAAAAACGGCGTTTTCCAGCCCATTCTCGTGCGCGAGTACGGTGAAGGGCGCTATCAGATCATCGCCGGCGAGCGCCGCTTCCGCGCGAGCAAAATGGCGGGACTTTCGGAGATCCCCGCAATCATTTTGGACAAGGACAATCAAAAAACCGCGCAGATCGCCCTGATCGAGAACATCCAAAGAGAGGATCTCAACCCCATCGAGGAGGCCATGGCATACCGCTCTCTCGCGGATGAATACAATATGACGCAGGAGGAGCTTTCCTCCGAGGTCGGAAAGAGCCGCAGTGCAATTGCCAACGCTCTGCGCCTTCTCGATCTGCCGGACGAGGTGCTTGCTCTGGTGGCAGGCGGCGCGCTTTCCGCAGGCCACGCGAGAACGCTTCTCGGCGTAAAGGATCCCGCGAACCTGATCGCGCTTGCGAACGCTTGCATCGAAAAGAGCTGGTCCGTGCGCGTTCTTGAAGAGGAAGTGAAGCGCATCAACCGCCCGATCCGCACCGCTCCCGTAGCGGAAGAAAAGGAGGCGCCGCTCGTTGACTACCGCCGTGAGCTTGAGCTCAACCTCCAGCGCCGCTTCGGCCGCCAGGTACGCATCAAGGACGGCGGAAAGAAGAAGTGCCTCTGCTTCTTCTACGAGGACAACGTGGATCTGACGGAGCTTTTGGACGCGCTTTGCGGCGAGGATATTTCCGACTGAAAAGCGGCACACACCTCTTGTTTTGAAAAGGAAAAGCCATGCAATTTTTAAAAGATATGATCCTTCTGAATCCGAAGGACTTCGGCAGCGCCGATATTCCGATCGGCATCATCCTTCTCGGCCTCGCCGTCGGCATGATCCTTGCCACGCTCGTGATTCAGATCACGAATATGGCTGTTTATCGCATGCTCAAGGCGCTCCTCCGCCATAAATGCACGGACGAGGGAAGCGCAAAGACTCTGGGAGAATTAAAGCTTTCGGGCGATAAGCAAATCGTTTGTGCCATCAAGCGGGAAAATCCGATCCTGATGCGCTATCTCTGTGTCGCGAGTGAAAAAGCCGCGCAAAAGAACGCGGATATCGCAGGCGCCGATGGCGCCTCGAGCGCACCCAAAACGGACGAAGCCTTCGCTTCCGTAAAAAAGGACGAGAGCACCGGGGAAGCGCAAGCAAAATATTACGTACGCGAAACGCAGATAGACCGCGCGAAGGAGATCCTCTCCCGCGGCGAGGTCGGCATTCTCCAAACGGTGGGGCTTTGCGGCCTGCTCCTTTTGCTCTATTTCGGTTTTGCCGCGCTTTTAACGTGGATCTTACCCATGCTCTTTTAACAGAATACAAAAAGAAACAGAGCGGTTTTGTTTTATCGATCCGCTCTGTTCTCTTTATATATAAACAATTGTTTGCATATTCATAGCTTTAATAAGCCTTCATTTGCTCATAGAAGAAGGACATGTTATTGAATCCGACAAGATATGCCGCTTCGGCAACAGAGAATTCGCCGCTGTCGATCATGCGCTTGGCCTCGGTAATGCGAATACGGTTGCGGTATTCGATCGGGGAGCGCCCCGTATACTGCTTGAAGAGCAGGCGCAGGTTGGATTCGCTCATATGGCAGAGCGCCGCATAATAAGAAAGCGGATGGCTTTCGCAAAAATTTTGCCGTATTTCGCGGATCGCGGGCAGAATGCGCGCGTATTTTTTCGGAATCTCGGCCTTTTCCCCACGAAAGATGCTGAGAAGCTCGTAGATCTTCGCGCATAAAAAGAGGGAATTGCGGATCCTCTCGCCCGAAAGCGATCGGAAGATCTCCGAAAGCTCGGCATGCGCGCGCCTGATCGGTGCGCCGAGCGCCGAGGAAAGAAGCCTTGCATCCGTATCGAAGATCAGAATGCGGATGGTCGTATCCTTCTCGGAATAGATCGCCTTATAAGGCATATGCTTCGGGATATAGAGCACGTCGCCGCTTTTCAGAAATAGGCGCTCGCCCAAAGGAAACACATATTCAATCGCGCCGCTTTCCACAAAGATAAAGGAAAAAAGCTCCTTTCCCTTCTTATATTCATAGGTGTAATTTTCATCTCGCACCACGCGAACGTAGCCGACCTGCCGGATCGTGAGTGCATTTTGCTCGTCAAATCGAACGTCTGCCATAATTTTCTCCAAAAATAAGCGAATACCATACATTGTTGTTGGATTGTGGGTTGCAATCCGCTTCAATTTATTATATACTAAGATTGTAAAAAGGTCAATGCTTTTTTCAAATGATCGTAAAGAGGACAGAAAAATGCTTTTATTTGATAAAACCGCAAGCTGTGATATTTGTCTTTTGAATCAAAGCCCTTACGTGCGCCTTGCCGCCGAGGATCTGATAGAGGATTTTTTCAGAGTCAGCGAATCCTGCATACGCCCGCGCATCATAGATGCCCCGAGCGCACATTGCATTATCATTGAGAAAAACACCTTAAAAGACTATGAGCCGGCAGAGCACGAGAGCTTTTCCGTGCGCGTAGAGGGAGAGCGCATCTATATTTCGGCCGATGGGTATCTCGGCACGCTTTGGGGTATCTATACCGTTTCGGAGCGTTTTCTTGGCGTAGACCCGTGCTATCTCTTTAGCGACCTTGCAATAGAGAAAAAAGAGCGCATCGAGATCGCAGACACGGTGATCGAGCAAGTGCCGGACGGATTTACGCTGCGCGGATTTTTTATCAACGACGAGGATCTTCTCACGGGATGGAAGGACGGCGGCGGCATCCGCAAGCTGGATTTTCCGTGGTATGGGGTGACCGTGACGGAAAGCGCCATACGCGCGGTAATCGAGACCGCACTCCGCCTGCGGCAAAATCTCATCATCCCCGCATCCTTTTTGGACATTGAAAATCCGCCCGAAAAGCTCCTTGCCGACCTTGTGGCGGAGCGCGGTATTTATATTTCCCAGCACCATATCGAGCCACTGGGCGTTTCGGCATTCACCTTTAAAAATTACCTTGAAAAAACGGGCAGGCAGGGCGCGTTTTCTTATGCAAAATCGCCCGCGCTGATGGAAGAGGTCTGGGCGCATTATGCGAAACAATGGGCAAAGTACCCGAACGTGGTCTGGCAGATCGGCCTGCGCGGCGAGGGCGACCGCCCCGTCTGGCAGGAAAGCGTTCCCACGGAAAGCGAGCTTGCCGCGGCGGGAGAATTTATCAGCCGCGCCTATGAAAAGCAAAGAGAGATCGTGATGCGCGCCACGGACGGCAAGGCAAGGTATTTCACCTCCACGCTTTGGATGGAGGGCTCGCTTCTGACCGAAAAGGGCTACCTTCGCTTTCCGAAGGATACCACCGTTGTGTTTGCAGACACGGGGCTAACGCAGATGTTCGGCAAGGAGTTTTATTCTTTGCCACGCAAAAAAGACGGGCGCTACGGCATTTACTACCATCTGCAATACTTCGACAGCGGGCCGCATCTTGCGCCGCAAACGGGGCTTGATAAGCTTCTCTACAATATGCGCCTCGCGTATGAAAAAAACGACAGAGCGTATTTTATCATGAACGTATCGAATGTGCGCGAGTTCGTCTTTGAGCTTGCGGCATACGCCGCGATCGCGTGGCGCACGCGCGCCTTTTCGAAGAATGAATATATTCGCTCCCACTTTGCAATCTTCGGAGAGCATAGGGAGAAAATGGCGGCGCTGATCGCGGCATATTATAAAAATCTCCCCTTCGTTTCCACCGCGCATATCGCCACGCACGGCCATGCAAAATACTTCAATTTCTTCCTTGACGAGGTGTCCGAGGATTTCCACAATCACACCTTAAAGGAAGGGGACATCCTCGGCTTCGGCGATTATATTTTGTATTGCTTTTTTAAGCCCCTCGGAGAAAAAGAGGGCGCTTGCCGCGCCTACTTTGATGCGATCCTTTCCGCCCTTCCCGCATACGAGGCGCTTTGCGAAGGGTTCGATGAGCTCTCAAAAGAAGCAAAAGATCCACTTGCGCTTCACATACGCGCAAAATGGCTTCTCTACACAAAAACCTTGATCTCTATATACAAATGGTATATAAATGTTTACAAAGCGCGCGAATTTTGTTTAAAAAGCGAGGCCGAGAGCATGAAAAAAGCCCTCACCGCCGCTTGCAAAGCGTTAGAGGATCATCTTGATTTTCGCAAGTGCGCCGAGTACGGCGAATTTAAAAACTGGTACAGAGGCGACCTGAAAATGAATATCGCGCAGCACCTTCTTGACACCTACCGCCGCCTCGGCCAAACCCGGAATTTTTCGTGAGGTAAAATCATGATAAAAATCGAAAATAAAATTCTGAAAACGCAACAAAATTTCTGGAACCACTGTCTTTTTCATCCCACCGATGCGGTGGAGGATCCCTGGGGCAGGCGCATTTTAGACCGCATTTCTAAAGACAAAGCCATCACCACCGTGCGCATCTACACCATGCTTGAGGACATCGTGTACATCGATGAGGATGGCAATATCGCATACGATTTTCGCATCAGTGACCTGCGCCTCGATTATCTGATCGATCGCGGCTTCGATCTCCTGCTTGCCTACGCGGGCATCCCGGATTGCATCGCCGCCTCCACGCAGAATAAGACCAGCGTTTCCAAGAACAAAACGCGCTACAAGGGAAAAATGTGGAATAGCGCACCCCCGAAGGACTTTGCCGTTTGGGAAGAGATCTGCTATGAATACACGAAGCATATCGTAGAGCGATACGGCATCGAGCGCGTGTCGGGATGGCGCATGCAGTGCTTCAACGAGGCGGATATTCCGCATTTCTTCCTCTCCGAGTATCCGAACGATGCCGAGTCCGCCGTGAAATACCGCCTGCCTCTGTACTGCAAGATGTACGAGGGCTTTGAGCGAGGCATTCGCCGCGTGTCCGATCGGATACGGATCGGCGGCCCTGCCCTTGCGGGGCATCATAATTTCCTTGGCGGATTTCTCGATTTCGTCAAGGAAAAGGATCTGAAGCTTGACTTCATCTCGGTACATAATTACGGCACGTCTCCCGCCATGCTCAATGACGGCTCGATGCCATACACCGTGCAAAACAACATCCGCCGCCACACGGAGTACGTACAAACCATCTCTGCGCACGGCTTTGGGCATCTGCCCCTGCTCGTGGACGAATGGGGCATGGCCTCGGCAGGATTTTATAACAAGGAGGAATGCCCCGCGCTGCTCGCGCGCGAAACCGAGGTGTTCTCTGCGTATTTCACCAAGCTGATCCACGCCTTCACCTATTCGGATTTCAAGATCGATATGCTCTCGATCTGCCTCTCGGGACAGCATGAAATGACGGAGGATTTTTCGGGCTTCCGCAATTTCTTCACCCTCAATTTCATTGCCAAGCCCATCTATAATTCCTATATCCTGGCACACAAGCTCGGCACGCAGCTGCTCGCCTCCACCTATGGCGAAAACCGCTTCGTCCTCCCCACGAAAACCGAACGCGGCTACGCCGTGATGCTCTGCTACAGCTCCGAAAACTTTAAGGAGGATATCCCCGAGGTGGACGAAGTGATCGCCTTTGAGGAAAGCATCGTCGGCAAGCAGGTGAGCATTTTTTGCATCGATAAGAACACAACCAACCCCTACCGCGCATGGGAGCGCATGGGCGAGCCCGAGATCTGCGGCGACGTTCTTTCGGCGCTGAAGGAGGAAGGAAAAATCAAGCCCACCGCCGTCTTCACCGCAGACAAAAACGAGATCTCTCTGCACCTTTCCCCGAACGCAACCTTCCTTGTTACGGTGGAATAAAAGGGTGATATTTCTTTGCACCCCTTGCATTTCGCCTTGTTTTATGGTATAATAATATGTGAAAAAAGCTACGAAAAGGAGAAGGATATGGCGCTCGAAAATAAGCTAAATATTACGGATTCCGCAGAGCTCGCTCGCGAGGAAGAGCGCATCAGCAAAACGCGTGCGCTGGCGCTTTTCGAAACGAATTATCTTTCTTCCTTGCACCCGGGAACGTGGGATGCGCTCGCGAAAATTCACGCATTTCTTTTTTCGGATATATACGATTTTGCAGGGAAAGTGCGTACCGTGAATATGGCAAAGGGAAGCTTTCGCTTTGCTCCGGTGATGTATTTGGAGGCCGCGCTCGCAAATATAGAAAAAATGCCGCAAAACACCTTTGACCAAATCATTGAAAAGTACGTGGAAATGAACGTCGCCCACCCATTCCGAGAGGGCAACGGCCGCGCGACGCGGATCTGGCTCGACCATATATTAAAAAACGAGCTCGGCATGGTTGTGGATTGGAGCTTGGTGGAGAAGGAGGACTATCTTCTCGCCATGGAGCGAAGCCCCATCAAGGATATCGAGATCAAGCACCTTCTGAAAAATGCGCTCACCGACAAGGTGGATGACCGCCAAGTGTTCATGAAGGGGATCGACACAAGCTATCACTACGAGGGCTATAAGACCTTTAAAACAGAGGATTTGAAATAAACGCTTTGCATCGGTATTTTTAAACCCATAAGGAGAAATAACAATGATCAAATTATCGTTTTTTGGCGAAGTGCATGCACTTCTTCGCGGCATAGAGATCCTCTCGGAGGATTACGGCTTTCAGTTTGCCGACGGCGGCATTCCCGTAGAGGTCAAGAGCGGCACTGCGCTCTCGGTCGATTTTGACGGCAAGGCCGTGCGCATCGAATATAGCCGCCCCTGCGAATTTTTCCGTGCGCTGGGACTTTTTCTTCAACGGTATGCAGAAGAGAAAAAGCCGTTTTCTGTAAAGGAAACTTCGCATTTTGACATCTGCGGCGGCATGGTGGACCTTTCGCACGGTGCACTTCTGACGGTGGATGCCATCAAGAGCGTGCTTCGAAAGATGGCCATGATGGGACTCAATATGTTCATGCTCTACCGCGAGGAGAGCTACTTTGTCGAGGGCTATAAATACTTCGGCTATATGCGCGGCCGCCACACGGATGCCGAGATCAAGGAGATCGACGATTATGCCGATAGCCTTGGCATCGAAATCGTTCCCGCGATCCAAACACTCGGTCATCTTGCAAACACTCTGCATTGGCATGAATTTTCTGCCGTAAAGGATACGGTGGATTGCCTTCTCGTGGGTGAGGAAAAAACCTACGAATTTATTGAGGCGATGATGAAGGCCGCAAAGGGACCGCTCCGCTCCAAGCACATCCATATCGGTTTTGACGAAACCATGAGCCTCGGTATGGGCAATTACATTTTGAAGCACGGCTACCGCCCGCGACTCGATATTTTTATGGAGCATCTTGCCCGCGTGGCAGATATTGCAAAGAATCTGGGGCTTGAGCCCATGGTTTGGAGCGATATGTTCCTGCGCACCAAGGGCTCAACCGAGAGCTACGCCTCGGATACGAACGAGATCCCCAAGGAGATCGTTCAGCAGATTCCCGAAAACATTCATATCGTCCCCGGCTCGTACGGCTTGAAGGATCCCGCCGTCTGCCGCGAGAAATTTGAAATGTATATGAAAACGGGCAGAACGCTTTGGATCGCGGGCGCGGTGCACGATTGGC
>JAZQTA010000153.1:0-37023 GCA_045630385.1 Eubacteriales bacterium
AAGGTTGGCGAAGAGGCGGCGGCTTTTGCCGAGGGTCCCGATCTTTATGAAAACGAGGACTATGAGGAGCTTGCCTTCCTGGTCTCTCCCACGATCAACGTGTTCAGAGGTATGCTCAAGGAGCTTGCCGTTTATGAAGACGAGCTGGATTATACCGACGATGAGCTGACCTCGCTTGAGATCAAGTACATGGAGTACAAGGCAATTGCAGGCATGATGAGAGAGATCGAATATCTCGGCGGCAAAACGCTGTATCAGTTCTGCCTTGAATATGAGGAGAACGAGGAGGATTATTCCGCGCTTTATCCTCTGGTTGCCGCGCTCAACGAAGGCCAGATCGCGATGACGAAGGTTGCGCACTACTACGACGTGGTTCGCTACAGTATGGGCGTATATCCTGAGGATACCATCAATGAAAAGCTTGCCGAGTATGAAGAAAAATATGAACAAACCCCCTTTCATATTTACACAGGCGTTGACCGCAGCATTTACAAAGGCTCCTTTGCTCTGACCACCGAGGCAGAGCGCGGCGATGCATACAATGAAACCGGCCTTGCCGAGGCGTTCTTCGGCAAGGACACCTGGTCCTCGACAGGTGCCAACATAGCTACGTTTCTTCTGGGTGGAGCCCTGTGGGCGCTTGCTATAGATATCGGAGGCACGTCGAGCGGTTCGGCTGCAGGCGGCGTAACCACCGGCGGCGCAACCGAAGTGGTGAACGAGACCGTGGTTGAGACGACGCTGAACAATATGCAAGACCAGGTGGTCACCGCAGTCAACGGCATAGCGACAAAGACGGTATCGATTTCCAATTACGAAAACGTTCCGCTTGAAAAATTGCTGGACACTCTGTTCACAAAGAACGTGCCCGCCACCGATCCTGTAGCCTCCACTTGGGGAAGCATGGATTTCTCGACCAAGGTCAACACCTTTGAAGCGAAAATGTTTAGCGGAGATTGGTCCATTCAGTCCGGCCCGTTGGATCAAATGGCCTATACCAGAGTTCACACCGAGGTTAGGCTTGCCAAGCCGGACATTGACACCTCGATATCCTTTTCGGAGGAAAGCACGCAAAACACCATTGAAACCGCTACCTCCTCCTCTTCTTCCACCGGCATTTCGCTTTCCGCAGGTCTTCTTTACCTTGCCGGCGGTATCTTGATGCTGTATTCGGCCTTCCGCCTCGGTAAGACGGTTTACGACTACTATCATCCCAAATACGAGGACGTGCCGCTTGCCATGGTTGACCTTGTGGAGACGGTGGACGGCGACCGCTTTATCAAATACGACGTGGTTTACAACGCCGAAACCAACAAGGACGGCGTTTACGAGGCGGCAGATCTGAACGCCTTTGAGGCACAGCGCTGGAACGCACTCTATTACACCAAGAGCTACGAGGCAGGTAAGCCTCTTCTTGCGGATGCTTTCTCAGTCAGCACTACGAACAGCAAGCCGAAGACGGATTATATGCCCGTGCATCGCTTTGGCGAGGTGGTTTGCTATAACCTTAATAAGTACAACTTTGATTACGACACCAATATTTATCTTTCCGTCAAGCAGTCTAAGAATGATAAATCCGCCGCCCAAGACGTTCCCGAGGTTGTCGGAACGATAATCGGCACAGGATTTTTGTTCCTCGCGGGCGGAATCGGAATCATTGCGGGTGTTGGTGGCATGCTTGCAACACAGGAAATTTTGAAGAAAAAGAAATCCGTTGCAGATAACACTGACCCCACGACTGAGAAAATTGCCGACGCATAAAAAACATTGTATTCCAACGCCCTAATTTTAGGGCGTTGGAATAGCTCTTTAACTAACAGACTATTGAAAGGAGAAACTGTTTAAGATGAATGATATAAATCTCATATGTCTGTGGATTGCAGAGCTTGCTCCTTTAGCTGCAACATTGTTTTGTTTGATTTACGGGTTGAAGCATTTTTTTAAAAAGGGAAAGCCGCTCTTCTTACAAAGCTTGACGATGGCGATGGCGAGTCACTCGTTGGGAAGTATTTATCATCTCTGCCAAACACTTACAAGTGAAAATTATGTAGAAGGATTTACACCTGCATACCTCGGCCGCATCGGCTTCTTTCTCTTTATCATTACCGCAAGTTACGGACAGCTTGTCAGAATTGTTGACGATGGAAGCTCTAAAATGCGGCAAGCGAAAATCTTGGCTTTGATTGCCCCCCTTTTTGCTGTGCTTTTGTATATTCCCAATGCCCTCATTGAGGACGTGCCGATAAAAACGAAGATTGTGTATGCCCTTGTGTGGATTCCATCCATCTTCTCGGTGTATTTCAACTTGAAGCACGCAATTATTCCCGATTTTGACTTTGGCTTTATAAAAGCAATAAAGCCGTATAACATTTTTGTTTTATTGCTTAGTTTTTCCGAGCTTCTGTGTCTTACTGCGTGGGATTATTACTATCCCGTTCAGATAGCTGTTACGGCGGTGATCTTTGCTGCGCTTTGCATTTGCACAATGGTCTTCGCAAGAAAAGGGGTGCAAAAATGGACAATATAGTTTACATTTTGTTCGTAGCTATTGCTATCCCCATTATGCTGATGACTCTATTGATTGAGAAAAAGGCACGTTTTCCGCTGATATTTATGTTGGTGGGAATCTTCGTTTCCGTATTTGCTTCCGAGGTCAATGGATTGCTTGAGAGAATTCTATCTCGAGATATGCATAGCATTACTACCATTGTAACTCCGGTAACCGAGGAGCTTTTGAAGGCGTTGCCGATTTTGTATTATGCGCTCGTTATATCGGATAAAAGGGAAAAGCTGTTTACGGCATCCATGGCAATCGGCATCGGATTCGCGGTTCTTGAGAACGCATTCTATCTTCTTAATTACCCCGATTTCGTTATGCTCAGCGCCGTTATACGCGCATTCGGTGCGGGCTTAATGCACGGCATGTGTACATTGCTTGTCGGTGTGGGGATATCCTTTGTTAAAAAGAAAAGAAAGCTTTTTGCCGTTGGAACCTTCGGTCTTCTTTCGACCGCAATCGTTTACCACGGAATTTACAATATACTTATCCAATCTGAGTACAGTATAGTAGGTGCGCTCTTGCCGATTGCAACCTATATTCCATTCGTTGTATGGAGAATTAAGTACATAATAGTTAAGACCATCGAGGCGAAGAAATGAAAAAAATATCAATTTTATTAATTGTGCTTCTATTGCTTTCTCTTTGCTTAACGAGCTGTGGAGTCGATGTGCCGCGCCCTGAGATTAAAGAGGGAAAATTTAATATTTCGGTCACCTATGAACACAACGGCGAGGTAAAAACCGCATCAGGAGTGTACGTATGTGAATATGAAGGTGTCGTTTGGTATAATGTCAACAGCGATTCTTTTGTGAATTGGAAAGAAAGCTTCGAGGGGGATATTAAAGACGGCGGCATGATTCCGATATGCAATACCGATGATGGCGGAGAGATCTTGATCAGCCTTCTTCTTTATCCGGGATATTTTATGGGAGATCCCGAGTATGCCGATTATACTCCCGTCATACGCGCTGAGCTTTGCTATCCCGATGAGCAGATTGATGATGCGGAGCGTATTGCTGAATACGGAGTAAAGGTCATTAACTGCGAATATGCTAAGCCTATCGAAAACACGTTTAAGAAATAATTTGGATTCGGACACTTTGAACCATTGATCAACGGATAGTCAAAAAACACAAAACAAGGAAAGGTAGAAAAAAGATGATTAAAAACAGAACAGCACAGCTTATTTTCCAGACAATTTATTGTACGCTTGGTCTTGTGGGTGTTATTGCAAGTCTTGGAATTTTCGATAACATCAATACGATCCGTTGGGATTTCTACGTTCACTTTACCAACATCAGTAATTTTCTTTGCATCGGTGTGATGCTTGCTTCTTTGATTCAGACAGTAAAAAAGAAAGAGGACAGCTACGTTACTTCCACTCCTTTATTGAAATTTATTGGAATGCTCGGTATCCTTTTGACCTTCCTTGTATTCAACATTATGCTCGCAGGTGCCGAGGGGCGCGATCCTCAGGCAAACTGGAGAATCGGAAGCCTCTGCTTCCACGTTGTTCTTCCCATTCTTTATATAGCGGATTGGTTTTTGTTCCGTGAGCGCAAAAAGTGCAAGTGGTATTATCCCATAGCATCTATTGCGTTTCCTCTCGGTTACGTAATTTTCCTGCTTATTCAGGCAGTTATTTTGAAGTTTGATTCTTCAATTTTGATTCCCACCACTACCACTCCTTTGATTTATCCTTACTTCTTCGTGAATCTCAAAACGCAGGGCGTTCCCGGAGTTTTGATGTGGATTTTCATTCTTTCTGTGGCATTTGCGGCAGTTGGATTTGGCTTCTTTGGACTTGATAGAATTGGAAAGAATAAATCCAATTCATCGGAGAAGGAGTGAAAATATGACCAAAGGCACTAAAAAATTTAGAATTACGATCAGCATTCTTCTCGCTCTTTCCATCATTTTGATTGCATTGCTTATCCATGATGTTTACTATCTTGATAAAGCTATGAGTGATCAGGAAAACTATGGAATTTCTGTTGCGGGAATTGAAGTAACGAGAAAAAATGCAGACGATGTTTTAGGAGACGGCACCGTTTTTTACGATGCCGATCATAGCACTCTTGTCTTCGCGAATGCTGAAATTAAGACCGATCAATCGATTATCAACTCAACGATTGACCTTGGTATTTGTCTTATCGGCGAAAATAAGTTTATATCCTCGAGCACCGGTTATACTGTGTTGATTTCTGCGGCTGACTATTATAATGACAAGGATCTTTACGTTTACGGTGACGGCTCACTTAGTATTGAATATCTCAATACCTGCACAGACAGTGCGGTAATTCAGTGCGGCGATTTTACTGTTTTGTCCGACATTACACTAACGACTCCCGTTTGCACGAATTTGAGCAACGGAATCGTTTGCGATTCTTCGTTCAAACTGTTGAACAAAGCAACCGTAACGGTAAACGGCAGTTCCGCTAAGTCCCACGTAGCGTTCCGTGTTCGCGGCAATATGCTTCTTGAATCGGGCACTACGGTGAACGTTTCGGTTGAAAAGGGTTATACCGATCTTGCCAAGGGTATCTCCGTCGCCGGAGATCTTATTGTAAGTGATGGTTCTTTTGTAAACGTATCGGTGGAGGAAGATGCCGCAAAGACGATTGAATGTCTACGTGTGAACGGGCTTCTTGACGTTGGAGCTGGCGCTGCCATAACTGCAACCGCGGCGAAGTCTTATGCTGTTGAGTGCTATGGATCCATCAAGCTTTGCGATGATGCGGTTATCTCTGCAACAAGAGAAGACAGTGGTGTAGATATCATTTGCTACGGTGCGGTTACCGATTACGGTGCTACGGTAAATGCTGAAATCGAGGCATTGGGTAAGCTTTACGATAAGTCGGAAAATTAAATTTTAGGAGGGGTTATGCATGAAAAAAAGATGTGATTTTTGCCCCTATCATGCTTCTCTTAGGAGTAGCCTTGTGCCTGTTTCAATGGACCGGAATATCGGTACATATTGCGATCTCCGTTGTAGGATTGTTTGCATTGGCGGTTTACACCGTTCTCACAAAGAAGGAATGGAAAATTCCTGCCCTCGAAATCATGATGCGAGCGTTTTACGGTATTGCATTGATCACAGGTGTTGTTATTATGAATGTGCAAGGTGTTGTCGCTCTCGCTATTATTCATAAAGCAAGCGCCGTGCTGTTTATGGCATCAATTGTTGTTTTACTTTGTTCCGCACGCAGAGAATATGGAGAGTGAATTTCTCGGATTTTTGATGGTGTGATGAACAAAACTTGATCTTTAGATCCTGCTTATCAAAAGGAAAAAACGTATGGATAAATTAGTTAGAAAAATAGAAATTCCGCTTGCAAGACGCGCAATAGAAAAAGCGGACTTATATATCGTACAGAAAAAAGATATTGACCGCTTGGCAGCGGTTGCGGCAGACGCATACCGCGACTATCCTCTGCATAATTGGTTCACGAAAGGGAAGTACGATGAAAAGGCATCGGAGCTTCTTATGAAGGTTACCTTGAAAACGATGACAGAGGATGCCTTGATATACGCCGACAGCGAGGAAATAAACGGATTTGCGGCTTGGCTCCCCTTTGGATTTGAAGGAAATAAGACCTTGCCGTTTTTGAAAAACGGTGGGCTTAAATTGTTCTTGCATTCAGGCCTTGGTTTTATCGGTAGGTTGCTCACCTACGAGAAATACGCCATGGGCCTGAAGAAAGAGTTTACCGACAATTATGATTGGTACTTATTCAACCTTTCCATTAAGCAGGACGCCCAAGGAAAGGGAATAGCCAGTAAGCTGATGCGCCCGATGCTTCAGTTTTGCGACGATGAGCGCATGGTTGCCTATCTCGAAACGAATAAGGAAGCAAACGTAGGGCTCTATAAGCATTATGGATTTGATTTGATGAAGGAAGAGCTGATTCCAACATCTCCCGTTATGCATTATGCAATGGTCAGAAAGCCGATCTGAAAAAATCGCTTTTAATATAAAAACCAAGTTTAAAAAACGGAGGTAACATAAATGAAAAACGAAAAGAAAGAATTGGTCAAAAATTTCAAGGTGGTTATTGAGGATTTGCTTGATAACTATGAAAAATATACGGATGAGGAAAAGGCACAGATTAAGGATCTCTTCCAAAAAGTTGCAGATCTCAATGCAATTTTGGATAAATACGATATCGAAAAGAAGTTCAACTGGACGGAATATTTGACTGCTTGCAGCCAGTATTTCGATGCAATACGCTGATAATACATATTTAAATTTTATTTCAAAGGTGTAGCTTGGTTTTTGTATATAGGCTATCGGCTTTAATGGTCGGTTCGGATTGATTATAGCCGATAGCCGCTAAATTTTTCGTCCTATGGATTGGATGATAATCTGTAATAACGGTTTTGTGATGAAAGAAAAAAGCACGAAGCGCTCGATTCGTGCGAACTATGACGCTTATCTTGGCTTGATGAGAAAAATATAAAGCGAAATTTGTATCAAGAAGAAAGATTCAATAAACTTGGAGTAAAGATACCAATGGCAAAAAAGCAAAGAAAATTTGTTGACGACGGTTGGGCAATCTGGACCGACGGTGATGATATATGCACAATTTATCTGCAGGACTGGCTGAATCCGAAGGGGAACAGCTACGTAGATCTTGCTATACGTATACGAAACGTGAAAGTAAGCACGCGCATGCGCGTATACGTTCCTTTTTTGGTTTCGCGAGATGAAATCGAGGACGTTTCGTTGCTTTTCAATGACACTAAAATATTGCAAGCGGTTTTTGGATCCGCGTGTATCGTTGATTATAAGAAAAATGACTTCACGTCCGAAATTGCGTATATAGGAAAAACAGTGGATATCCTGCATATCAGCACCATGGAATATCAGCTGTCCGCGCTTTCCGAAGGGTCGCTGATAGACATTGATCTTTCCAAAATCCAACCTTTTATAGATAATGATGAAGCGTATTTTGTTTGTCGCATGCCTCATAAATCGCTTGATAAGCTCTTTAAATCGCGTGTTGGAGCAGGCAGTATTATGAGCCGCTTCCGAGATCTTATCACCTCGCCCATGCTTTCGGAAAAGCACGGCTATTCCGTGCGTGTCAACGAGCCCAGGCACTTGCCCGAGGAAATAACCCGCGTTGGATCCTTTCATCGCCAGAAGATCAAGAAGGCGATCGTAACGATCACGGTAAGCGAGGATTATGATATTAACGATGAGGGCTGTTACCGTATCCGACATCTTGAGGATGATCTTTACGGCGAATATATTCCGGTCAAGTATAAGACCGACGATGCGATCTCCTATCAATGGCATCAGGAGCGTGAATCCAATATGCAAGCACAGTTTAATTTCTATTATAACATCACTAAGAATTCTATTAGCGGGGGAAGTATGACCGTATATATGATTCTGCTGATGTTGCTTGCCGTCATGGGAGAGATACTTGGAGATTTTGCCAAAACTTGGCTTGGATTGCAATAAAGAGGTATATTGATGATAAGATTACTTGTTCCTGTTTTGCTTAACTGCATTCTTGTTCTTGCTATTTATTTGGCCGATCGATACACTTCGGTAAAAAGAATAACGTATTTAAAAAAGCAGATCATTATCGGAGTTCTTTTCGGTTGCGTATCGGCCTTCGCATCGAGCTTTGGCGTTGAGTGGCTTGGCACGGTTGTAAACGTTCGAGATGCGGCGCCGCTGTCGGCAGGACTTATATTCGGTGCTCCCGCGGGCATTATTTCGGGATGCATTGGCGGCCTTTACCGATGGCTTTCTGTATATTGGGGCGGCGGTACTTATACGCGGCTTGCGTGCAGCTTGGCCACGATCCTTGCGGGTGTTATGGCGGCAGGGCTCAGAAAACTGATGTTTGACAACAAAAAGCCTACGTGGGGCTATGGCATCTGCATTGCCATCGTTTGCGAGGTTATCCATATGATCCTGATCTTTATAACGAACATGGATAACGCCTCCCAGGCATTTGAATTTGTCAAGGGAGCGACTGCGCCCATGATGCTCGGAAACTCCGTGGCCGTCGGAATGTCCATCATTTTGGTTTCTCTTTTCAGCCACGAGGGCTTTTTCAGAAGAAAAAACTCAGAGGGAATTGCCAATACGTTTCAGCGAAGACTTCTCGCATGTATCGTTATTGCTTATCTTATAACCAGCACCTTCACTCTCGTTCTTCAGAACGGAATGGCGAAGATCGAAACGCAGGAGGTGTTTACAGTTTCGATGAATGACGTAGAGTCGGCTGTCAGAGAGAAATCCAACCTTCACCTTTTGAAAATTGCAGAGCAGGCGAAGCAGGAATACGAAAATGATTCTGCGCTCACTCTGTTGGATATTAAGGAAAAATACGGTATCGAGGAGATCAATATTGTTGGCTCCGATGGTATTATTATAGATTCGACTGAAGGAGACAGTATCGGCTACGATATGAATTGTAAGGCGCAATCCAAAGAATTTGTGGATATGCTGAAGGTTCAGAAATCTTTTGTTCAGGATTATTCTCCCAGAGGCAAGGATGAATCCGTTTGGAGAAAATATGCGGCGGTAAATCTCGCGGCAGGCGGCTTTATCCAGGTTGGCTACGATGCGGATCAGTTCCATACCATATTGAACGAATACGTCATTGACGTTACCAAGGATCGCCACGTCGGCACCGGTGGATTTGTTGCGGTTCTGGACGAGCAGCTCGCTTTGGTCATTGATAATGATTACGCGGGTAAGCACGTCTCTTCCATCGGCATTTCTCCCGAAGAGGAGATGCTGCAGGGGAAAACCGCCACCAAACTATATTACGCAAATATTGTGGACGGTATCAGCGATCTGAGTGCGGAATATATGTACGTTTTCAAGTTCGTTGAGGGCTATTGCCTGATCGCGGCTATGCCTGTTGCCGAGGCTATGTTTATGCGCGATGCTTCTATGCTGACGAGCATTTTTATGCAGGTCATCATTTTTGCAACGCTGTTCGTATTTATTTACATTCTTATTAAGCGCGTTATCATTAATAATCTAAAGAAGGTCAATGACACGCTCGGGCGTATCACGCAGGGAGATTTGAACGTTACGGTAGATGTGCGATCGAATAAGGAATTCTCGTCCCTTTCGGATGATATCAACTCTACCGTTGCCACTCTTAAGCGTTATATTGCGGAGGCGGCGGCGCGCATTGATAAGGAACTTGAATATGCAAAGCAAATTCAGCTTTCGGCACTTCCCACAAATTTCCCCGAAAACGAGCAATTTGAAATCTACGCGCAGATGATCGCGGCCAAAGAGGTCGGAGGCGACTTTTACGATTTCTACAAATTGAATGATACTACAGTAGCATTCCTTGCCGCAGATGTTTCGGGTAAGGGAATCCCCGCGGCGATGTTTATGATGACAGCCAAGACCATCATTAAGGACCTTGCGGAAAGCGGCATGGCAGTAAACGATATTTTCACCAAAGCAAACGAAAAGCTTTGTGAAAACAATGAATCGGGAATGTTTGTCACTGCGTGGATGGGAATATTGGATCTTAAAACGGGAAATTTGAAATTTGCCAATGCAGGTCACAATCCGCCCGTGCTCAAGCGTGCTAACGGTGCGTTTGAATACCTTAAAACGCGCGCGGGCTTTGTTCTTGCGGGTATGGAGGGTGTTCGTTACCGTATTGGAGAGCTTACTCTTTCAGCAGGGGACCGATTGTTCCTTTATACGGATGGTGTACCGGAGGCAACCAATACGGAAAATAAGCTTTACGGTGAAGACAGGCTTCTTGACTTTATGAATCAAAGCGCAACAATGGAAGCTGTTAAGCTTTTGCCGGCGCTGAAAGCAAATATTGATGAATTTGTGGGCGCGGCGCCGCAGTTTGATGATATCACAATGCTTATGTTCGATTATAAACCCAAAGAAGGAGAAACTCATATGACGAAACAAACTTTTCCTGCAAAGGTTGATGTGTTATCAGACGTTCTGGGCTTTGTAGAATGTGTGCTTGAACGTTATGAGTGTCCTATGAAAATTCAAACGGCGATTTGTGTTGCCATTGAAGAGATCTTTGTTAACGTTGCTCGCTATGCCTACGGTGACGGTGAGGGAGATATGACGCTTGGCATTGGCTTTGATAAAGAAAGCCGGACGCTTACCTTCCGAATGACCGACAAGGGCGTTCCGTTTGATCCGCTCAAGAAACCCGATCCCGATATTACGCTATCTGCAGAGGAGCGCGAAATCGGCGGACTTGGAATTTTCATTACGAAGAAAACAATGGATCAAGTAACGTATGCTTATGAAAACGAAGAAAACATTTTAACAATGATCAAGAAAATTTAAAGGAGATAAGTGATATGACGATCGAAATCAAAAGAAGTGCAGAAGTAACCGCAATTGACATCGTAGGACGACTTGATACGACTACTGCGCCTGAGCTGGATAAAACCATTAATGAGGATATTGCAGATGTAAAAAATCTCGTACTCAACTTTAAGGGAGTTGAATATATCTCCAGCGCAGGCCTTCGCGTGCTTCTCGGCGCACAGAAGAAGATGCAGAAGGTTGGAATGATGAAGCTCATAGGCGTTCGTGAAGAGGTTATGGAAGTGTTTGAGATGACCGGCTTTGCCGATATTTTGACGATTGAATAATGAAATAAAAGCGTGAGGTGTTCACGACAATGAAAATGGTAATGAGAATATTAGCCATGATATTGGCAATGGGGCTCTTGCTTAGCGCCGCTTTAACGGTCGCAGCGACCGAAGATGTAGCGGGAAGCGAAATGTTGGACAGCGAATGGATTGCAGGCACAGGTCTTCTTGATCTGATGAATGCTGCCTCGAAGGATCCTCGGCCGGAAAATGCGACGGCACCATTTATTTCCTCGCCTGATTCCCCCGTTCTCATGTCGAAGGAGAACGAACTTATGCTCTATACCTCCAACAAAAAAGGGAGCGAAAGGAAGGATGACTTCATCACCGTCTTTGAGAAGATGACGAGCGAGACCTCCTATGCACAGGAGGGGAGCGTATCGCCCGAGCTGGATCTCTTCTTTGTGACGGCGGTTGCGCTGAATGCCTCCGACAACGGCACCGACGATCATATCGCCTTCCTCGGAGTGAAGGTGTTTGACGATAACGATGTCGGAGTCAATGCCGGGCGCTCGGGTGAGCAAGTGCTTATGCTCGTGCTTTACAACGCGCGCAGAGATCGCGTTGTGGATACCATAGAGATCGGTAGCGTGGAGGACTGGGCAAGCTCGGTTGATCACTATTCCTACAAAACGCTCTTCTCGGTTACCGCGGGTGACTATGACGGTGACGGAACAGACGAGATCGCCTGCACGGATCACGATATGGGCGTCCAGACGATCGAAATCGACAAGCGTGGTTCCTCTCTGTCATTGCGAAAAGCGAAGCGCTACAGCTGGACGGAGCTTGTGCCCGATGCCGTCGGCGAGAGTATGAAAAGGTCGATCACCTCGATGGCGGAATACAGCAGGCGTGCATTCATAAGTCTCGCTACCGGCAATCTTGACGGCACCGGGGCAGAGGAGCTTGTCACGGCAGTCAGCACCAACGATCCGGGAGACGAACTTTTTATGCCGGATATCGTTGAGGCGTACACCACACAGCTTGCCGTGCTGGCAAATCCGACGTCAAGCGACGTAAGCATCAGGACCGCCGCCGTTCATTCCACGAGAGCCTCCGACGACGATGATGAGCAGGATAACGTGATCCACCGCGTGATATACGTTGGCCAGATCGCCTGCGGTGATTTTGATGCAGACCGCAAGGACGAGATCGCGGTTGTGGGCTACACGGGTGAGATCGAGGTGACGGAAACGGGAAAGATAATCGACGGTCAATACGAGTATGACGAAGAGAATATCGCTCTCTGCTATGCGAAGTTGGATGGGAACTTCTTTGGTGTTTCCGAAATAACCGTTGATGCGATGACTCCCTTTATTGCGGAGGGCTTCTTCAGCTCGTCGAGGGGACTTGTTCCGCTGTCTGTAGATGCGGCGAAGCTGCACGGGCAGTACGGCAAGGAATCGGTCTTCGTGGGTGGCAAGGTCTATCAGTTTTCCGCCGAGGGGGCGACCGCGCTTTATACGCATAAATTCTTCGAGGAGGAGTCCTCTTGGCTGATTACCGATGCCTACGTCGAGCACGTGACCTCGGGCGTTTTCGGAGGACCCGATGCCCTTAACGGAGATAATCCGATGATCAACGAGCAATTTGTTTTCACCGTTGTGGAGAAGGACAACAGCCAGAACGAATACAGCTATAAGGTGGGCTTTATTTGTGTCAGCACAAACCGAGAGACCAATGCGGCGACCTTTGCCGACAACACGGATACGATGAACGATGACGGTTACATCCTGGAAGAGCTTGACGGCGGCTTGAAGGATCCGGATGCCAGCTACGGCACGGCACTTGTTCCGGTGGCGGTTGATATCGATGAGGATGGCTTGCTTGTCAAGCACACCAATACTACTTACTTCTACGAGGATCCGTCGGTAGAGGCTATTCTGCAGGCGGCACCACACTTTGATGATCTTGGCGGCTGGAACGAGTTCAACAGCTCCACCACCTATTCGGTGAGTGTTTCGCGCACTCTGATCGACCTTTGGGGATTTACCCATTCGATCCACTTAGGCTTCAAGGGCAAGCTTGGCTTGTGGGCAGATGCGGGAGAGGTGGAGCTGAAGGTCGGCTACGCTTTGGATATGGACTTCGAGCACGAGATGGACTATACCAATACCTATACCACCACATTTGAGGCGGGCTCGTATGACACCGTTGTGGTGCAGAGAACGCCGTATATTTGCTACGAATATTCCTACGTTGACATAAACGGCAACCTTCTGACGGGCGAGGATGCCGGCTCGGTGGTTCTGATGGAGCCGCTTCAGCCCATCTATTACCAGTTGAGCGTAGATGAGTACAATCGCTTCGTTGATGAATACAATGCCTTAGCCGAAATGCACGACAGTCAGGGCACGACCGAGGACGGCAAGCCTGTTGAGACGGTAGGAGACAGCTACCGCTTGGTAAAGATTACCAACGATATCCTTCCCACGGGCGCTACCGGTGTTCCCGAAAACTATTACAATCATCTTCGCGGCGGTACGTATATCAGCGAGGGGATCTACGCGCTGAGTCACAACGGCGGATATACCTCCAGTGAGTTCTCCTACGAGGTGGAGCAGAGCTACACCGCTACCTATGCACACGGTATGCACTTTGAGCTTGAGGGTGTAGGAAAGGTCGGCGCCGTCACCGTGGGAAGTATAAACGTCGGCGCCTTCGCGGCACTCTCTTTCCAGAGGGTCTGCGGCTACGGCGAGGCTACGATGAACGGAACCGCAACGGGTGGCACAGTGGCAAATATCATCCCCTCCAACTATTCCGAAACCGAGCAGGAGACGCTGAAGCGATACGGATTTAATTGGCGTTGCGCTTTATGGAAGAAATCGTTGATGACGGACACCGAGGGAAATCCCTATTGCGATGCGAGCGGCAATGAAATTCAGATTCCTGTCGTGGGATACGTTGTTACCAACGTAATGAGACCGATGTCGGCTCCCGTCGGAGTGAATGCCTACCTTAGCGGAGACGGTTATCAAGTTACGGTCGATTGGACGCCCTCCGGAAAAAGCACCGATACGCTGCTTGGTTACTATATCTACCGTTCGTGCGATAATCAGGACTCCGTGCTTGTAAACTCCGAAATTTTGCCGGCTGCGGCTACAAACTTTGTGGATGCTTCGGAGCTTAAGTCCGGAAAGATATACACCTACTACGTCGTTGCCCGCTACAGAAGTGGCAGTTCCGAGTATACAACGATGAATCCCAAGAGCTCCTCGGTTGTCTGGGGAATACCTCAATTATCAAAAGACACTTTGGAAAGTATACAAAACAGCGAAAATATGCACACCGCCTCTATGTTTGGCGCGGGCTCGCTCGGTATGGTTATTTCCATTTTCGCCCTTGGTTTATCAGCGGCTTCGCTCGGTATTTCAGTGTCTTTAATAAAAAAGAAGTCCACGGGCGGCCCCGAGGACGAAGAGTGATTGGATATAAATTTTCGGTTGCTGACGATGTAGTCGTTGGTGCAAAAGGAAGAAAAGCAGATATTGTCATTGTAAAAAAACGCTTAAGGAGAGAAAAATGAAAATCGATTCTAACAAAAATAATGGGCTCTTAACCATGGCTCTTGACGGTCGTCTTGATACCACAACCGCCCCTGAGCTTGAAAGCTTTATTAGCAATAACTATGATGGAACCGGCTCCATCGTTATCGATTGTGAAAAGCTTTCGTATATCTCATCTGCGGGACTCCGTGTATTGCTCGCTGCCCAGAAGAAGACGAAGGGCGCGATGAAGCTTATTCATGTATGTGAGCTCGTCATGGAGGTTTTTGAAATGACCGGATTTGCAGATATTTTGGTGATCGAATAATGGAACTTGTAAGTGAGGCTATCGCATTTGCCGTCAAGGCGCACGACGGAATGCGGCGAAGAAAAAGTGATGCTCCCTATATTCTGCATCCGATGGAGGTAGGCGCTATTATAGGTACGATGACCGAAAATCACGAGGTAATCGCCGCGGGCGTTTTGCATGACGTTGTAGAAGATGCGAAAATTGCCATTGAAGAGATCGGAGAGAAATTCGGTGCGCGTGTCATGGAATTGGTAGCGTCCGAAACCGAAAACAAGCGCGAAGAATTGCCACCCGAGGATACGTGGCGGATTCGCAAGGAGGAGTCTCTTGAAAAGCTCAGAGCCACGGATGATATCGAGGTTTTGATGCTTTGGATCGGAGATAAGCTATCCAATATTCGTGCGATCTACCGTGATTATTTGATTGAAGGAAATGCTCTTTGGAATAAATTCCACCAATCTGACGTTAAAGCGCAGGCTTGGTATTATCGCTCGATTATGAAATGCACGGAGCGGCTTTCGGATACCCTTGCGTGGAAAGAGTATAAAACACTTGTGGAGAAGATATTTGGAGTGGAGGAAAAATAAATGAACGTTACGTACCGTATAGATAAAGATATTTTATATATCTCCTTGGAGGGAAGAATTGATGCTTCCAATGCGACACAGGCAGAGGAAGAGATTTTCAGTATTAAAAACGAAAACCCCGGTAAGCATACCGTGGTTGATGCAGACAATCTGGAGTATATCTCTTCCGCAGGCCTACGTGTTATTCTGAAGCTCAGAAAAGAAGAGCCCAAGCTTGCCATTATTAATGTTGCGCCCGACGTTTACGAGGTTTTTGATATGACCGGATTTACCGATATGGTTACGGTGGAAAAGGCATATCAGAGAATGAGCGTAGACGGCTGCGAGTTCATTGCGAAGGGAGCCAACGGCGCCGTTTACCGTTACGATTCTGAAACTATCCTTAAGACCTATTTTGCAAAGGACGCACTTCCCGAGATCAAGCAGGAGCGAGAGAATGCAAGACGCGCGTTTGTGCTCGGTATCAATACTGCAATTCCTTACGGTATTGTTCGCGTTGGTGATGGCTACGGTACGGTTACCGAGCTTTTGAACGCTACCAGTGTAACAAAGCTGATTTGCAACAATCCCGATGATATGTCGGAGGTGGTCAAGTATTACGTAGATCTTCTCAAAAGCATTCACGCGGTAGAGGCGGAGGAGGGGGATTTCCCCGATATGAGAGAGACCGCTCTCGGTTGGGCAGATTTCGTTGCAAAGCATATCCCGGAAGAGCAGGGGAAAAAGCTGATCTCGCTGATCGAGGCAATTCCGAAGCAGAATACGATGATGCACGGCGACTATCATACGAATAATATTATGATCCAAAACGGTGAGCCGATTTTGATTGACCTTGACACGCTTTGTGTAGGTCATCCTGTTTTCGAGCTTGGCTCAATGTTTAACGCATTTCTCGGTTTTTCTTCTCTTGATCATAATGCCATTAAGAGCTTTATGGGCTATGATCACGATACCGCGAAGAGATTCTGGAATATGTCTCTTAAAAAGTATCTCGGAACGGATGATGAGGATTTCTGCAGAAGTGTAGAGGAAAAGGCAATGATCATTGGTTATACGCGTTTGCTTCGGCGTGCAATACGACGTCCCGATGAAGCAGACAGCGCCGCGATGATCTCGCATTGTAAAGAAATGTTGGCGACGCTTCTTGCAAAAACAGATAGTTTGTGTTTTTGATTTAATGGGATATGAAGACTATGAGGATGAAAAACATAAAATTGCCGGTCATCATTATTGCGATCGGATTGTTTCTTGCGATAGCATCCTGCTTCTTTACAGGTATTATGAAGGAGCCGACAATCAAGGAGCATGCGTTTGATTACTCGGTTACATATAGGCTTGACGGAGAGATAAAGATCTATGAGGGGACCTTCAAATGTAGCTTTGATGGACATGACGGGCAGGATGATCCTACTCTTAGAGAGTATGTCGGAGTACATACGAAGAACGGTAATATTTTGAATTCCATCTCATTCACGATAGCTGAGAAGGACGGAGCGGAGCTTTCTATCGTTGCTGACCTGGATGCCGCCTATTTGATGGGAGATCCTGATAAATACGAATACGCGTCGGGAAATGAAGATCCGTATTTTGAGGCTGTTGACAGGGAGGGATACGGAGTTGAAGTTTCGGATTTTTTTGATGCTGAGATTATCGGCTGGGAGTATCCCGAGCCTATCAAAAATTCATTCGAGTTTTCAGGATTTTCTCGTTTGTATGCGGTAAGTATGCTTGTAATGCTTTTGATTGGTGCGTTGACAATAATAGCGTGCGTTATTTTTGTGAAAAAGAATGCTGATGCAAGCTGCAAGTTGCTTGACAAGCTTTCCGCTATCGCTAACTTTATTATTGGGATTGTTGTGATTCCTTTTATCACCGCAGTCATATTCTTCTTCCCGCTTGTGATGGATTCGGGCTCTCTTATGTACCAGATTTATTTGTGTATTCCGGCGCTGACTGCTTTTATGATCGCCGCTTCCGTTGCACTGCGACGTAAGGGATTCGCAAAGTCCGGATTTTTTGTACAGTTTGTTTTTCCCGTGCTGTTTTTCGCTGAAATATTTGTGGAATCTATTATTTTCAACTTGTTTTCCTGATGAAGCGGATAGTCACATAGGATTACCGTATATAAAGAAAAGTTTGCTATATCGCTGAATACCGTTGGCGATTTGACATTTTAATGAAAGGGATATTTTGTTATGTTAAAAGTAATTATACCCATTGTAATAGCATTAGCGATAATTATCGGATGCATTGTTTATCTCAACACTGATTTCACCCTTAATAAAGGCGAGGAGGATGTTACGTACAACGGCGTTGTATATGAGCGAGTCGATCTTCATTACAATATAGAGCACTCCGAGGAAGGCGCAAAGAAGATTGGTGGCTATGGTCAGATTTATGCATACGGGCAGGAGTATATTTACGATCTTTATCAGTTAAACGAAAATATACTTTATACACCTCACGCAACCTTCCTTAAGTCCGGTTATGCCCAGCCATCGCTTTTCGGAGAGGATCTTGCCACTGCCGAATACGTTGTTTCGGAGGGAATCAATTATAAAGGCATGCCTGATGATTACGTTGAGGAGGCTACACTTCTTGCTACCTTTGATAAAAGCGTAAAGCTTGAAGATATTATAGAGTCCGAGCCCGGTGATATCGTCGTTAGTGAAGAAGCATTTAAAGAATGCGATGAAATTCGATTCCTGTATAAGAATCATGACGGTCTTTACTTGATGTTATATATTTACGGTGCGGACGGTGATTATTATCTTGACATTTGCGATTACGTAGACGATGTGGAAAACCACAAATGGCATAAGATCAAACCCGAGTACGTTGCTCTTCTTACTTCTGCGATTCCGAATGCGGTTCCGAAGGCAGCGTAACGAAACGGCGATATGTACGTTGTTTGGAAAAAGGGGGCGCGCGCTTGGCGAACGTAAAGAAGCTTACAATTCTGCATTCGAATGATCTTCACGGCGATTTTCTTGCCGAAAAGATCGATGAGAAGCTGATTGGTGGCGTTTCTATGCTGTCAGGATATGTGGGTAAGGTTCGAAACGAAGAGCAGAATACAATTTATTGTATTGCAGGCGACATGTTCCGTGGCTCTGTGATTGATTCCGAGTTTCGCGGTATTTCCACGATTGAAATTATGAATATGCTTTCTCCCGACGTGGTGACCGTCGGAAACCATGAAATAGATTATGGAATCGCACACCTGTTGTTTCTTGAAAAATGCGCAAAATTCCCGATTATCAATGCGAATCTGCGCATTACTACCAATAACGCAAGATTGTTTAAGTCGCACCGTATCATCGAAATCGATGGAATGAAAATCTTGTTTATCGGCATTATAACCGAAACGGTACTTTCCATGGCAAGAAAAGAAGCATTGGTTGGCAGCTTTGTGGATATCCATGATGCGGCAACCGAGGTGGAGCGCATATGTAATGCCTATAATTCGCTTGATATTGATTGCACCGTGTTGCTTACGCATATAGGCTTTGAGGAGGACAAACTGCTGGCGGCTCGGCTTGATCCTTCGCTTGGCATTGATATTATAATTGGGGGACATTCTCATACATATCTTGAACGCCCCGAAGAAGTCAACGGTATATTGATTGCTCAAGCGGGAACCGGTACGGATCAGATCGGCAGATTTGATCTTGAAATCAATACAGATTCAAACAGCGTTCAAAGCTTCAGTTGGAAGAGCATTCCGATTACAGATGAGCATTGTCCGAGAGATATGGCCCTTGAAGATATACTCAACCCATATAAGCTCGAAGCGGAGAAAAAATACAGCCGCGTGGTCACGCGCTTGAAGAGAAAGCTAACGCACCCGTCTTACTATCGGGAGACCGAGCTTGGAGGACTTCTTGCGGATATTTTGCAAGAAAGCTTACGGCTGGATATAATGCTGGTAGGCTCGGGAAGTATAAGAGTTTCCGAGATTGGTCCTATCGTGCTTTTTTCCGACCTTACCGAATGCCTGCCTTATGACGACTCTGCTATCGCGCTATGGGTCACCGGAGCACAACTTAAAAAAATGATCTTGTATATGCTTCGTGATGAGGTATGGGACGGAGCTCACTGCGAGTTTTTCCAGTTCTCAAAAGGGGTGCGTGTAATATATGATAAACAAACTCATAGCTTTAAGGAATTTTCTTTCCGGGGAGAACCGATAGAGGGTGACAAAATCTACAAAATCGGGTTGCAGTATTATTTCTACCTGAACATGAAGGATTTCTTCTCGGTTTCTCATGAGGAGGTTGAACCAAACGGAAAGCCCAGAAGGGTTGCAACTTCTTGCCGAGAGGTTTTAGATGAGTACTTATCTTGCCATCAAGGTTTAGGCCATAGGATCAGCGACAGATTGCAAATTCTATGATATTTAGATACGACGAGATTGGAGTGCATGTATGAAGTTTAAACCTAACCCTTTGCTTTATGGGGTAAATGAAGATTTTTTGAGTAGCTTTCGGCTTGCGATACGAATGAAGGATGCGGTTGATTACGAGCTTCTTTGTCACTCGGTAGAAAAGACAATGGTGCGTTACCCGTATTTTTGCGTTTGCCCCAAGCGAGAAGGGGAGATTCTTGTGTTGCGTTATAACCAACACCCGCTTCCCGTTTTTCCCGATGACCGCACCGTGACATTGGGAAGCGAGGAGAGCGGAGGGCATCTTATCTCATTTGGTTGCAAGGATAAAACTATCTTTATAGATGTTAGCCACTATATCGCCGATGGAATGGGGATAGATCCCTTGATGAAAAGCTTGCTGTATTTGTACGTTTTAGAGCGATACGGTGGGGAAGGACTTGCGGCTGAGCGCATCCGAATGCCCGATAGCGCGGTTTTGGATGGAGAGCATGCGTATCCGTTTCCCGATAGGGCGATAGAGGTAGCGGGGCTCGATAATCCTTTTGAAGCACCGACGGAGGCCTATGGCTTAGATCCCGATGCGTTTGATAAAGAGGGGCTCTACGCATATCACTTGCGTATTCCGCAAAAAGCAATGATGGCCAAGGCAAGCTCTTCGGACGGCAGTCCCGTCTCGTTTCTTTCGGTTTTGCTTTATCGAGCGCTTCATCGGCTTGATAAAAGCATAGACAAGCCTGTTGTGGCACACGTGCAGCATCAATACCGTGCCGCATTGCGCACGCCTATGAGTCACCATAGTCTTGTTAACTATATCCCCGTGACCTTGGCTCCGCGTCTGAATAGATGGGATGTCGAGCGGCAGAACACCGTTGTTCGCGGGCAGGTGATTCTCAAGGGCGGATATGAGGCCGATATTGCATCGGTCAACCGACTGATAGAAGCCTTTCCAAGCGAAGCATCATTCGCTGACAAAGCGGATGCAATGGCGCGCTATGCGAAGAACAGCATACGCGGCAAAAGCTTTGGAATCAGCTACGTTGGAAAAATGGATTGGTGCGGTCTTGAGCGTTACGTTGAAGATCTGCACGCCTACATCGGGGAGAAGCATACGGAAAATATGCTGCTCATTGAGGTAATGACGGTTGGAGAAGACTTTTCCTTGACCTTTATGCAAAGCGGCAAGGGCGAAAAATATCTCAATGCATTCATGGAAGAGATCCTTGCGCTCGGCATTCCCGTAAGTCTTGCAGGTGAGGAAAGATATAACCTTTGTGATACCGCTTTCGTTATGTGATTTCAGCGTAATCGTATTTTTAAAAATAAATTTATTTTGAGAAATGAGGAAAAAATTATGACACTTGAAATATCGTTGATTATCGTTGGCCTTTTGATTGTGATCGTTGGTATAGCATCCGCTATAACGAGCCTTTGGCTCGTAGTCAAGTATTTTCGCTTTAACCGTAAGGAAAACAGCCTTGGACTCACCGGCATGGAGATCGCAAGAAAAATTCTTGACGATCACGGCCTTGCGCACATTGCAGTCAAGAGAACCGGCTCGCTTCTGTTTGGAAACAGCTATAGCCACTATTTTAAAAAGGTGCGCCTCAGAGGTCTGATCCGTCATGAGACCAGCTTGACCTCGGTCGGAATGGGAGCACAAAAGGCGGCCTTGGCGATTCTTGATAAAGAGGGCGACAAGGATATGAAGAAGCGTATCCGCCTTGTACCCTTGCTTACGTTCGGCCCGTTTGCTTTTATTCCTTTGATTGCGATCGGAGCACTCTTAGACTTCTTCGTATTTAATGGGAGCGGCGTTTGTACGCTTGTGCTCGGAGCGGTAGGTCTTGCATTTTACGTTTATTCCGTGGTGCTTTCCGTCTTGACGCTTAAGACCGAAAAGAAGGCGCAGAATAGAGCGTATGATATTCTTGAAAATGAGTATCACGTTACAAGCGAAGAGCTTTCCGCGCTCAAAGAACTATTCCATCTTTACAATATTCAGTACGTCAATGACATCATTCTTTCCTCTCTTGAGCTTCTTTACACTGCGATAGAAATTGCGATTGCGATTAAGGGAAAAAATAACGATTGAGATTTTTGATCAAACGAATGCGGGTAAAATATCGATCTCCGGCGTCATGATTCTGTAACCTTCTCCGGGGATCGATGTAATCAGCCGCCGTCCTGTCACTTTCTGGAATTTGCGGTTGATGCCCCAGATGTGCGTGCGGATGCCGGAAGGATCCGAAAGACTGGAGGGACGCATGGCATAGCGCAGAATGTGGTGCACGTCCGCACCGTCGGGATAGGTGCGCACAAGATAGCGCAAGATCATCGCCTCGGTTTTGGTAAAATCGATCGGAGTGTCGCAGTAATATGGGCGGGCAAGATCGCAATCGAGCGAGAGCCCTGCAAGCGAATATGCGCCGAGCAAGGGAAGGCTTTTTCTTCTTTGTATCTCACGTATCTTTAGAAGAATGCGAGCGGAAGAATCCTCGCTGTCAAAGGTTTCTTCAAAGAGCGATACAAAGGCAAAATCCTCGGTTGTCTCTGCCAATGCAAAAAGCGGAACGCCGCCGCTAACGGCGCGAATCCGTTCTGCATATTCCTCGGGGCTCGGCAGAGAGGATGGATTGCAAATAAGAATGGCACGATAATAAAGCGAAACCTCGGATAGCGCTTCCTTTGGCCGCCTTGCCGAGGCGGGGATTCCCATGTAGTAAAATACGTCGGCAATCTCCTTGGCCTGCTTTGGGGATGGGTGAACGATCAGTATCATAACGACTCCTTTTGTAGCGCCTTCGGGTACTTTGTTTTATTTTAGCATAGCCGAAAGGAATTTTCAAGAAAAATCTTCGGTTGACAATTGCGAAAAAATAGGATAAAATATAAACAAGTAAGTATTTGGGGGTAGAATATGCAGAGCGTATTGATAACGGGTGGTTCGCGCGGCATCGGTCGCGCCATGGTTGAGCTTTTTGCAAAGGAAGGCTATCGGGTAGCATTTACCTATCTTTCTTCGGAAAAGGCGGCAAGGGAGCTTTCGGCGAGAACCGGTGCGCTCGCTATTTTGGCGGATTGCGAAAGGGAGGATACGATCCTTTCCGCAGTTGCAGAGGCAGAAGCGGCGCTTGGCGGTATCGATTGTCTGATCAATAACGCCGCGATCTCGGGCTTTTCGCTTCTCACGGATATCACCACCGAGGAGTGGGATCGCTTTCTTCGCGTAAATCTCACAGCCCCCTTTATTTTCAGCCGCGCCGTGCTTCCCGCCATGATCCGAAAGGGGCAGGGAAGGATCGTCAATATCACCTCTATGTGGGGCTTGGTCGGCGCATCCTGCGAGGTGCATTATTCTGCGACCAAGGCAGGCCTCATCGGATTTACCAAGGCGCTCGCCAAGGAGGTCGGCCCAAGCGGGATCACGGTCAATGCGATCGCTCCGGGCGTGATCGAAACCGATATGAACCGTTCGCTTTCCGAGGAGGATCTTTCCGCGCTCAAGGAGGAAACGCCTCTGTCGAGGCTCGGAAAGCCCGAGGAGATCGCGCGCGCCGCGCTCTTCCTTTGCTCCGAAGGGGCAGGCTTTATCACGGGCGAGATCATGAATATCAGCGGCGGTTTTATCACGCCATAAAAATATTTTCTCAAAATGCTTGTATTTTACGAAATTATATGATATAATATAATAGCTGTAAAATGCAGCGTTCTGTGTGTCAGATGGAGTCATACCAGTCGGGGCGGTAGCGGTGCCTTGTACCTGAAATCCGCTATAGCAGGGATTCATTCCCTCTTCGAGGGCTATTCTTGTGTAGTCTGCACTGTCTTTTTCTGTGTTGAAGGATGGGTCTTGCGCAATGCGAGGCCGTGAACCATGTCAGGTGGGGAACCAAGCAGCATTAAGCGGTTTACCGTGTGTGCCGCAGGGGTGCCTGTCCGGAGCAGAGGGGGCGGTTACCGTATGTAAGAGTATGTTCGACAAAAGGGTGTATGGCTCTATCTGACATACAGAACAAAAAAGATTTTTTGCGTATACGGCAAAGGCGGGAGGCACTCGCTCATTCCGTCTGCGCTTTTCTTTTTTTACGAGTAATTTTCGGGAGGTCGAAATGTCGGAATATCGCGCGTTATACAGAAAGTGGCGTCCGGTGGATTTTGATGACGTCTGCGGCCAGAATGCGACCACGGATATCTTAAAATACGAGGTAGAGAACAACAAAATATCGCATGCGTATTTGTTCTGCGGTTCGCGCGGAACGGGAAAAACAAGCTGTGCCAAGATCCTTGCCAAGGCGGTCAACTGCGAGAATCCGAGAAACGGCAATCCCTGCAACGCCTGCAATGCCTGCAAAAGCATTGACAGCGGCCGTGCAACGGATGTGATCGAGATGGACGCGGCGAGCAACAACGGCGTGGATAACGTTCGAGATCTCAAGGAGGAGATCGCGTTTTTGCCCGCGGAGCTTCGCTACCGCGTGTATATCATCGACGAGGTGCACATGATGTCCGGCTCGGCCTTCAATGCGCTTCTTAAAACCTTGGAGGAGCCGCCGCAGTATGTCGTTTTCATTCTGGCGACCACCGAGTTTCATAAATTGCCGACCACGATCGTATCCCGCTGTCAGCGCTTTGATTTTAAGCGCATTCCGACCGAGGTGATCATGCAGCGTCTTTTTCGCATAGCCGAAACGGAAAAGATCGATCTGAAGGAGGACGGTGCGCGCGTGATTGCCCGCGCATCTCTCGGCGGCATGCGAGATGCCGTGAGCCTTCTTGAGCTTTGCGCTGGCTCGCATAAAACCGTGGATGCCGCGCTCGTTCGCGCAACGGTCGGCTCGGGAAACCGCGATGCGGCGTATCGCATTCTCGAAAAGCTTGCCGTCGGTGATTTTTCGGCGACCTACGACGTGATTTCCGAGGTCGTGCTTTCGGGCGCGGATCTCTCGGTATTCTGGCAGGACCTTTTGGATGCCTACCGTGATATGATGGTAGTGAAGAACTACCGCGATGCAAAGGCGTATCTGGATCTGACGGAGGATGAATACGCGGCGCTCCGTGTGCTCGGCGAAAAATTCTCCATGCAAAAAATATATTACCACACGAGCCTTCTTTCCGCCGCGCTTGCGGATATGCAGAGAGCGGGCGAATCCAAGCGAAGCGTTGCCGAGATCGCGCTCACGCGTATGTGCGAGCCCAAGCTTATGGCAACGGCGGAGGCACTTGCCGTCCGTCTTGAGCAGGCAGAGCGCGAGATCGCGAGAATGAAGATCTCCATCAGCGCGCAGGGCGCGGTAGCGGCCGAGGAAGCGCCGCCTGCCGCCTCGATCGCCGCCGCAGAGGAGCTTCCCGCCGCGACCGAGCCGATGGCTGAAGCACCCGTGGCTGAAGCGCCCGTCGAACCTGCCGCCGCCATCGAGTATCCGCGCTGGAATCGCGTGATTGAGCGTATCGGAGAGCTGAAGCGTCCGCTTTCCGCAAAATTCATCGGTGCGCGCGTGGAGCAGGAGGGGAATACCTTCACGATCGTTATGAAGCCCTTCTTCGCGAAGAGCCTGATCGCCTCGGCGGATGACGTAACCCTTGTAAAGGGCGCGATCGCGGAGGTTGAGAATATCCCCATGGCGAAGCTCGTCCTTAATATAAAGGAAAAGAGTGACGGCGCGGCCGTCAGCTTCGCGGGTGAGCTGGAAAGCTTTTGATCTTGATAAAACAATATAAGGAGATATAAAAATGAAAGTAAGATTACCTCAGGGAATGGGTGGCGGTCCTGCCAATATGCAGTCGATGCTGAAGCAGGCGCAGAAAATGCAGGAGGATATGGCCGCAAAGCAGGAGGAGCTGGAGGCCGCAGAATATGAGGTTTCCGCCGGCGGCGGGGTTGTAAACGTGAAGATCAACGGAAAAAAGGAGATCCTTTCCGTGAAGCTTGCCGAGGAGATCGTGGATCCCGACGATATTGAAACGCTCGAGGATCTGATCGTTGCCGCGATGAACGAGGCGATCGGAAAGGTAGAGAAGATCTCTGCCGAGGAAATGCAGAAGATCACGGGTAGCATCGGTGGCCTGGGCATGGGTATGCCCGGTCTGTTCTGATCTCTATGGCGGAATATATTGCACCCATTCAGCGCTTGATCGAGGAATTTCGCCGCTTGCCCGGTGTGGGAGGAAAGAGCGCCGCGCGCTATGCCTTTGCCACGCTGGAGCTTTCGGAGGAGGAGGCTGCCCGCTTTGCGGATGCCATCCTCGGCGCGAAGCGTGACGTTCATACCTGTCCTGTCTGTCAGGGGCTTTGCACGGAGGAGCTCTGCGATATCTGCAAAGACGATAGCCGTGACAGAAGCGTGATCTGCGTAGTAGAAAATCCGAAGGACGTCATGGTGATGGAGCGCGTGCGCGGCTATCGCGGCACGTATCACGTGCTTGGCGGTGCGCTTGCACCCCTCGATAACGTAACGCCCGATAAATTGAAGATCAAGGAGCTGATGCAGCGTATCGAGGAGGGCGAGGTTAAGGAGGTCATCATTGCCACCAACCCAACCCCCGCAGGCGATACCACGGCGGCGTATCTTGCTCGCATTTTAGAGCCGTCGGGCATCTACGTTTCCCGCCTTGCCTACGGAATTCCGGTTGGCGGAGATATTGAGTATGCCGATGAGGTAACGCTGTATCGCGCCATGGAAGGTCGCCGCTATTTTAACTGAATAGGAGAGTGTCTATGAAGCGTATTTTGAAGCCCCTTTCGTATATTCTTCTGCTCCTCTCTCTTTGCTTTTCTCTTGCGTCCTGTGAGATCATCATAGATTTTGATGATCCCGCATCGGGCGGTCCGCAGTCGGGTGTCACGGATCCCGACAAAGATCCCGACAAAGATCCCGATAAGGATCCGGACGGTGGTGCTGACAAGGATCCGATGCCCGATCCGGAAGAGAAGCCCGTACCCGCGATTCCGATCGCAAAAGAGGGCGAGCTTGCGGTGCATTTTATCGACGTGGATCAAGCGGACTGCGCTTTGATTATGGACGGCGAGAAGGTCATGCTGATCGATACGGGGGATTATCCGAACGATAAGCATAAAAGCTATATGCTGAATTATCTGAAGGATCGCGGAGTGCAAACGATCGATTATCTGATCCTGACGCATCCGGATGCGGATCATATCGGCGGAGCGCCCGAGGTGATCAATACCTTCGACGTGAAGAACTGCATTATGCCGTCGGAAACCAAGACCTCCAAGGTGTTTGAGCGCACGCTGGATGCGCTTGAGGAAAACGAGGTCAACGTGCTTTTGCCCGTGCCGGGAGACGTGTTCACTCTCGAAAACGCAAGCTTTGAGATCCTCGCTCCGAATCGTGAGGACTATGCGGAGTGCAACGATTTTAGTGTGGTGCTTCGTCTTGATTTCGGAGAGAGAAGCATTCTCTTCACGGGGGATGCCGAAAAGATCTCCGAAGCCGAAATGATAGAGAAATACGGTCAATCGGATGCGCTTTCGGCCGACGTTTTGAAGGTCGGGCATCACGGATCGGATAGCTCCACGACGGCGGATTTTCTTTCCCTGATCTCTCCAAGCTACGCCGTTATCAGCTGTGGCGTAGACAATAAATACGGTCATCCGAAGCCCGCCATCGTCAATCGCCTCTTGGATGCGAAGATCGAGGTTTATCGCACCGATAAGCACGGCACGGTCGTCCTGATCACGGACGGAGAGAAGTTGGAGTTCACCTGGCTCACCAAAGCACATAAGGATTCTGCCGAAGATTAAACCATTGAATACTTATATTTTAGTCTTAAATTGTCCGCGATCATGGCAATGAATTCCGAGTTCGTCGGTTTGCCGCGCGTATTTTGGATCGTGTATCCGAAATACGAGTTCAGCGTGTCCACGTCGCCTCTGTCCCATGCCACCTCAATGGCGTGGCGGATGGCACGCTCCACGCGCGAGGTCGTGGTCTGATACTTTTTCGCTACGGTGGGATAGAGAACCTTCGTAACGGAGTTGATGACGTCGCTGTCGTCGATCGTCATGAGAATGGCGAATCTCAAATACTGATATCCCTTAATATGTGCAGGAACGCCGATCTGATGGATCACCTTTGTCACCTGCGCTTCCAAGTCCCCGGCTTCGCTTCCGGGGGCTTTGCTTTTTGTATCCCGCGCTTTGGTCAGCGAGCGAACGTGTCCGAGAAGCGGTGAGAGCTCCACGGGCTTTAGTAGGCATAGATCCGCGCCTGCCTCGGTGGCTTCGATCAGAACGGCGGGCTTATTCACAGGGGAGAGCAGAATAAAAGAGGGGCGCTTTTCGAGCGGCATTTCGGATGCCGTGCGGATCAAGGCAATACCGTCCGTTCCCGTCATCCAAAGGTCGGTGATCACAATGTCGTAGCCGCCCTTTTCGATCAGGGATAAGGCTCTTTGTGCTTCTGCGGTTGTATCCACTGTGTAGAAGCCGTGCTTTTCAAGTCCTGCGCCGAGCGCCTTTCTTTCGTCCGCATTTTCCGTACAAATCAAAATTTTTGCATTGTTTTCCATTTTTCTTCTCCTTCTTGTATCGAATTGATGTGTTTTTGGTAAAATATGGAAGCAATACAATTTTACCATAATTTGGAAATAAAAATCAAGAGGGAATACTGCGAAAGAATTGACAATCTTTTTTGCGCACAAATGGTAAAAATAACCAATTTTACAGAAAAAACGAGAAGGATTGACAAAAAATGAGAAATTTCTTTCTTTTCCGTATTCTGCCGTAAAGACTCGCAGAGAGTGGGAAGATGGCTTTCTTTGTTAAAAATTCCGAAAGCATGGGGAAGCGCGGCAGAAAATGCCGCCGTATTTATATGCGCCTTGTCGGATTTGAATATAAATAATTTGGATTTATGCTTGAAAAGTTCAAAATCGTATGGTATAATAGAGGTAGAAACAGTCATTCGCTTGTTTTCACTTTTTAATTTCAATGAAGAGGAATATAATAATGAAAAAAACAACCGGATTTAAGAAAAAGAGAATAAAAGCAAAGATCATCTTTGCTGTGTGCCTTATTGTTTTTGCGGCCGCGATGATCGCCGCTCTGATCGCGATTAACAATGCAAATGATAAGCAGGGCGGTAGCGGCACGAGTAGCGGCGGGGGTGGACAATCGGTCGGTATCACGCTTCCCACGCAGGATCTTTCTGATATGCTGAACAGTAAATAATGGCACTTTTAAAATACAGAGATATGCTTTTGCGGTATATCTCTGTATTTTTATTTTTTTCACAAGCTTTTTTAGAATTTTATCTTTACAAATTCGCCATGCATATGATACAATAGAAGAAAAAAGAAAAGGAGATTCGTTATGTACGATCTTTTGATTTTGAACGGAGAAATATTAGACGGCACGGGCGCGCCCGCATATAAGGCGAATATTGCCGTATCGGATGGGAAAATTGCATGGATCACGCAGGATGTGCCCGCGGCGGCCGAGGTGATCGATGCCGAGGGGCTTGCGGTATCTCCGGGATGGATCGATTCGCACAGCCATTCGGATTCCGCCGTTCTGAATAATCCCGATCAAAAAGAGAAGATCGAGCAGGGAATCACCTTTTCGATCACGGGGCAGTGCGGCTCCTCCGCCTCTCCCAAAAGAAATGCCGAGGGCGAGCTTGAGCTTGTCAGCGCATATTTTGAAAAAGCGAAGCGCGTGCCGCAGGGGGCTTCCTCCTCGATGCTGATCGGATTTAATACGCTCCGATCCGCCGTTCTCGGCAATGAAAACCGCGCCCCCACAGCCGAGGAGCTCGAAAAAATGAAGGCGCTTTTGCGCAATGCCATGCGCGCGGGTGCGATGGGCGTCTCCTTCGGTCTGATCTATGTGCCGGGCTGTTACGCTACTACCGAGGAGGTCATCGAGATCGCCAAGGTTGTCGGTGAATACGGCGGCATTCTCGCCTCGCATATCCGCAATGAAAGTGCAGGGCTTCTCGATGCGGTAGAGGAATTTCTCACCGCCATTCGCGCATCAGGCTGCCGCGCCGTTTTCTCGCATCATAAGTCCTCGAAAAAGCAAAATTGGGGCTTGGTAAAGAAGTCACTTGCCATGATCGATGCGGCAAACGCCGAGGGGTGTGACGTGTATCTTGACGTGTACCCTTACACGGCATCGCATACCTCGCTTTCCTCCACGTTTTTGCCGAACAGATATCATCCTGCAGGGTTGAAGTCCGTATCCGAGCTTCTTGATAAAAGAGAGATTCTTGATCGCATCAAGGCGGATCGATACGCGATGGATGGCGAGGATTATTCCTGGGTGCTTATCGTCCATGCCAAGGGGCATCCCGAGTATGAGGGAAAAACACTCAATGAGATTGCCGAGATGCGCGGTGAGAGTGACCGCGTGGAAACCGCGTTCTCTCTTCTCAGGGAAACCGACTGTAGCATCAACGCCTGCTATTTCACTATGTGCGAGGAGGATGTGGAGTACGTTATGAAGCATCCGCGCGCCATGATCTGCACGGATTCCGGCGTGCTCGGCGGCAGAACGCATTGCCACCCCCGTCTGCGCGGCTCATTCCCGCGCGCCCTCGGCCGTTACGTAAGAGAGCGCGGCGTGGTATCCCTTCCCGAAATGATCCGTAAAATGACCTCCTTGCCCGCAAGCGTTTATCATCTCTCGGGAAAGGGGCTGATCAAGGAGGGGATGGATGCGGATCTTTGTATCTTTGATCCCGCGGCGATCATTGACGGATCGGATTTTTTGCATCCCACCGAAAAGAACGAGGGGCTTGCCTACGTGATCGTGGATGGCAAAATCGCCGTGGAGGACGGTGTGCATAACGGTGTTCGCGCAGGGCGCTTGTATTGATCTTATCGCCGGATCTTCCTATACAATAAAAAAGTCCTTGGAGCTTCCAAGGACTTTTTTTATATAAATTTAAGATAGTGCAAAAAAATAAAACGATTTTTCAAATACAAGAACGAAATCCTCGTGTATAATAGACTTAGCAGAGCTGAAAAACATCTTGACGGCGTTAGAAAAATATGGTAAAATGGAGCTGAAAAGATGTAAGAAAAGAGGTTGTGCGCATGTCGAAATATGAAACCCTTTCCAAGGAGATCAGTGAGCGTATCGAGCAGGATATAAAGGACGGAACGCGCCCTGCCTTTGCGGCAAGGAGTGCTGCGGCCGTGCGCCGCAATTCCGAGCAGGATAAGGAGTCTATCTGGCGGCCCGCGTATCTGCGCGATGTGGATAAGATCATGCACAGTCCGTATTACAACCGTTACACGGATAAAACGCAGGTGTTTTCCTTTTATAAAAATGACGATATAACGCGCCGTGCCCTGCACGTGCAGCTCGTGTCGCGCATCGCGCGATCGATCGGCTCGGTTCTGAATTTGAATCTTGATCTGATTGAGGCGATCTCTCTGGGGCATGATATCGGGCATACGCCCTTCGGCCATGCGGGCGAGCGCTATATCGGGGAGATCTACAAAGCGGAAACAGGGCGTCTTTTCAACCATAACGTCCACAGCGTTCGCGTGCTGGACGGTATCTTT
The DNA here is from genome assembly GCA_045630385.1 of Eubacteriales bacterium. Classification (GTDB taxonomy): domain Bacteria; phylum Bacillota; class Clostridia; order Oscillospirales; family CAG-272; genus UBA1740. The sequence continues at coordinate 31,499 of JAZQTA010000153.1, forward strand.
CCCTTGAACATTACGCTGGATACGCTGAACGGCATCATCACGCATAACGGCGAGTTTGAAATGAGCGAATACCGCCCCGTGCCGATGTCGAATTTTGCCGACTTTGATAAAATGGTGGAAAGCTGTTACGTGGATGAGAGTGCCGTGGCGCGTATCGTTCCTTCCACGCTGGAGGGATGCGTCGTTCGTATCTGCGATATCATTGCCTACCTTGGCAGAGACCGTCTGGATGCGCAGATGGCAAAGCTTGTGGAGTCGCCTGCGGATATCGAGGGCTCTGCGATCGGAAGCGCCAATCCCGAAATTATAAACAATCTGATGGTAAATATCATCGAGCATAGCTACGGAAAGCCCTATATCACGATGGATGCCGAGCATTATGCCGGGCTTCGTGAGGCCAAGCGCATCAATTACAGGCAGATCTATAAGATCGAGTCCGTGGAGAGAGTGCTCGCCGGCACGGTCAAGCCCGTGATGCAAAGGCTGTATCTGCAAATGCTTGCGGATCTGAAGGCAGGGAAGAAGAGCTCTCCGATCTATAAGCATCATATTGATTTCGTAATGAACAATCATTACGGAGCCAAGGACGGCTCATACCTTGAAACCGAGCCAAATCAGATCGTGATCGATTATCTTGCTTCTATGACGGATGAATATTGTGCCGAGCTGTATCAGTTCCTCTTCCCGAGGAGCACTGTCGAGTTTAAGTATCACGGATATTTTGAGGATCTTATGTAAGAAATATCTTTTTTAATTATTGAAAGGATTTTATCATGGAGCAGATGAAAAGAATCTATTCCGATGCAAATGGCAGAATTTTTATCGAAAATCGCCATTTTGTTTTGACGGTAAACAAAAATGCCGTATGCGAAAGCATGATTTTAAAGGCAAATGGCAGAGAGCTTCTTGATCCCGATGCCGAAATGCCGATCTTCTCTCTCACGGAGAAGCGCCCCTATAATAATGAGATCAAGCTGATGTATCCCAATAAGCGCACCACCTTTAACGCAAAGAGCGTTTCCTTGGAAAACGGCATCCTGATCGTGCATTTTGATCTTGTCACCTTCGGTGCAAGAGTGGAGGTGGACGTAGAGGATGAATACGTGATCTTCCGCCTCGGTGAATTTATCATCACCGATAAGGATTTCTGCGTAGGGCCGACGACGAAGCGGAAGCTTAATATGGATATTCCTCCCGTGGATGAATTCCGCCTCGTTTCGCTCCCCGTGAAGAGAATGGAAAACTTCGGTGAGTGGCTGAACGTGACCTGGGACGGTAGCGCCGCCGTTGCCGTGATCGGAACGATGCCCGAAACCCGTATCAATCACGAAAAGCGCGGCCGTGACGTTCTTTGTATGACGGCGGATGCCGTTCGCGGCATCAAGCTCGTCGGCTGCTCCTGCGCCCTAATCGTCACGGAAGGGAAGGAAAGCATGCTGGATGCTATTGATCAAATGGAGATCGCCTTTGATCTGCCTCGCGGCGTGCAGAGCCGCCGTAGCGGTATGCTCAATCACGCCACCTTCTGGACCTATCACGCCGATCTTTCCAATATTGATAAGATCATCGGCCTTGCCAAGACCGCAGGCGCAAAGGGAATCCTTTTCTACTATACCTGCTTTACCGCGCGTACTGCGGGCTACGGCTATTGCGGAAACTACGATTATAACGACCTCTATCCCAATGGAGATGAGGATCTGAAGAGGGTGCTGAAAAAGGTGACCGATGCGGGGCTCATCCCCGGCATTCATTTCCTTCAGACGCATATCGGCATCGAGAGCCGTTACGTAACGCCCGTTGCGGATCATAGACTGCATCTGACGCGTAATTTCACCCTTGCAAAGCCCCTTGGCACGGAGGATGACGTGATCTACGTCGAGCAGACCACGGCGGATGCTCCCATGCAGGAGGATTGCCGCGTGCTTCAGTTCGGTGGCGAGCTGATCCATTACGAGAGCTACACGACCGAGTGGCCGTATGCCTTCCTCGGCTGTAAGCGCGGCCATTTCAAAACGAACGTCACCGAGCATCCCATGGGCCAGATCGGCGGCACGCTGGACGTTTCCGAGTTTGGCGCAACGAGCGTGTATATCGACCAGAATTCCTCCTTGCAGGATGAGATCGCCGAAAAGCTTGCGCATTTCTATAACCTCGGCTTTCAGTATTGCTATATGGATGGCTCCGAGGGTGTCAATGCGCCGATGGATTACCACGTTTCCAACGCGCAGTATCGCGTGATCAAGAAGTTTGATCATCCCACGCTTTATTGCGAGGGAGCGGCCAAAACGCACTTCGGCTGGCATTGGATGAGCGGAGGAAACGCCTTTGATATCTTCCCCTGCGAAACCTTCAAGGATCTGATATTGGAATTCCCCTTCACCGAGGCGAAGCAAATGAAGGCGGATTTCACGCGCGTGAACTTCGGCTGGTGGAAGTATTATCTTGAGACCGAGCCGGATATCTACGAGTTCGGTACGAGCCGCGCCGCATCCTGGGATTGCCCCATTACGATCCTTCTCGATCTTCCCGAGGTGGAAGCGAATCCGCGCACCAAGGATAATTTGGAGGTCGTTCGCCGTTGGGAGGAATACCGTCCGCTCCTTACAGAAGAGCAGAAAATGATGCTTCGCAGCCGTGAGCAGGAGCATACGCTTATCAAGCTCGACGGCGGCTATGCGCTCGTTCCTTATGACCGCGTGAAGGGAACGCCGGAAAACGTAACCGCCTATACCTTCGAGTACGAGGGCAAGGCGTACGCCACCCTTTGGCATAAGAAGGGCGAAGGGAAGCTTTCGCTCGCCTTGGATGCAAGAAAGCTTGCCTATAAGGATGAATTCCTCGGAAAGGCTCTCCCCGTTGTCGAAGAACACGGCTGTGCCGTGATCTCCGTGTCGGATAAAGCCTATCTTTCGGGCGAATCCTGCGAGGCTCTCGCCGTGGCGCTTAAAAATGCAAAGCTTATATAATAAAATAAAAAAGATGCTTTTCGTAAAGAAAAGCATCTTTTTTATCCGCAACTCAAAATTGTTATACAAGGATCTCGAACTTGTATCCAACGCCCCAAACCGTCTTGAGAACCCACTTATCGGAAGCGCCCTCAAGCTTTTCGCGCAGTCTTTTTACGTGCACGTCAACGGTTCTGGAGTCGCCGAGATAATCGAAGCCCCAAACCTTGTCAAGCAGCTGATCGCGCGTGAAAACGCGGTTGCAGTTGGAAGCAAGGAAGTAAAGAAGCTCCAGCTCCTTCGGGGGAACGTCCACGCTCTTGCCCTTGAGCTTCAATTCATATCTTTGCAGGCTGATCTCGATATTCTCGAATTTAACAACCTCTTCGTCTGCGCTCTGCGCGTGTGCGTTGTAGCGGCGAAGAACGGCCTTCACTCTTGCGGAAAGCTCCTTCATATCGAAGGGCTTCACGATGAAGTCATCTGCACCCAGCTCAAGGCCGAGCACCTTGTCAAAAACCTCGCCCTTGGCGGTGATCATGATCACGGGCTTCGAGGAAACCTCGCGGATCTCGCGGCAAACCTGCCATCCGTCCTTCTTGGGCATCATAATGTCGAGAAGCACAAGGTCGGGCTCAAACATCTTGAAGCAGCTGACACCCTCGGCACCGTCGTTGGCGGTCTTAACCTTATAGCCCTCGTTTTCAAAATACATCTTCAGAATGTCGCAGATATTTCTGTCGTCATCCACGATTAAAAGCTTCGTATCCATTTTTGTACCTCCTGAATTATGAACTTTGTTAAAAAACTTAAAATCTTCACAATTTAATTATAGCGGATTTTCCTTCGTTTGTCAATAGGGAAGTTATGAAAAAAATGGAAATTATTCGATGGTAAAAAATGAAGAGCGAAAGTGAAGAGTGGTAATAAGTGACCGATAAAAACAAAAAAGGCTTGTAAATCAAATCACTTTCGAAGAAAGTGTATATCATCAGACACGAAGTGGCTGAATATCATCAATGCAGAGCATTGAATATCATCATTACGGAGTTTAATACACGCTAAAGCGTGATGATATGCAAAAAAGAGCGATTTCCTCGCTCTTTTTGATGATATGCACGCAATCAAGTTGCGTGATGATATGCCATTACTCCGTAATGGATAAAAAAGACTGCAATTTTGTATCAAATTTGCAGTCTTTTTTTGGAGCTGGTAGCCGGACTCGAACCGGCGACCTGTTGATTACGAATCAACTGCTCTACCAACTGAGCCATACCAGCGCCTAACGCATTATATTGTATCATTTTTAAAAGGATTTGTCAAGAGCTTTTTCGCATTTTTCTAATATTAATTTTGCTTTTTCAATTTATCCTTGCATTTTGTATTTCTATATGCTACAATAAAGTAAATTGTTTTGTACAGTAAGAGGTAGAAGCTGTGAATCTTTGTAATATCAACGTGATCCGTTCCTTGATGGAGGATGCGGGTATTTCCTTTCGTAAGGAGTTTGGGCAGAACTTTCTGATCAACCCCATGATCCCCGAGGATATTGCGGACATGTGCTGTGATAGGGAAGACAGCCTGATCGTCGAGATCGGCCCGGGTGTCGGGTGTCTGACGGATGCGCTCGCAAAGCGCTACGAGCGCGTGGTTGCGATCGAGATCGACAAAGGGCTCATTCCCATTCTTGAAAAAACCATGGCGGAATACGATAACGTTACCGTGATCAATGCCGACGTTATGGAGGTGGATCTTGCCGCCCTCGTGGAAAAATATAGCGAGGGGCGCCCCGTATCCGTCTGCGCCAACCTTCCGTATTATATCACAACGCCGATCTTGATGCGCCTTTTGGAATCCGGCGTGCACTTCTCATCCATCACCGTCATGGTGCAGCTTGAGGTCGCAAACCGCCTTTGCAGTAAGGCAGGCAGCAAGGACTACGGAGCGATCACCGCCGTTCTCGGATACTACGGTGAAGCGCGCCGTCTCTTCCGTGTGCCCGCGGGATGCTTCCTTCCCGCGCCGAAGGTGGATAGCGCCGTGATCCGTATTGACTTGTATTCTGCTCCGAAATATCAACCGAAAGATGAAAAACTGTTCTTTTCTCTTATTCGTGCCGCCTTTGAAATGCGTCGCAAAACCTTGGTAAACGCCTTGTCCTCAAAGCTTGCGCAGTTCTCCAAGGAAGAGATCACCGAGGCGATCGTTTCGATCGGTCATACCGAAACGGTGCGCGGCGAGCGCCTCTCCACGGAGGATTTCGTCCGCCTTTCGGATAAGCTTTGTAAGGCGTAACGAATCCATCCCAAACGAAGAATACGTATAACAAAGCACGCCCCGAGCCGATAAAAAGGCTCGGGGCGTGCTTTTTCGCTTACTTGTTTTTCTCTTTAAATTTCTCGATCTCTCTTCCAATGCCGTAGGCAACCGAACCGAAATCCTCTTTTTTCAGTCCCGTCACGCGCAGGATCTTCGATGCGTCAATATCTCTGTTGTATGCGCGATCGTGCTTCCATTGCCACTCGTGTGCCTTGCTTTGCGGGCACCCGTCCTCGGACGAAAGATATTCCTCCACCGAGC
>JAZQTA010000154.1:0-9168 GCA_045630385.1 Eubacteriales bacterium
AACGTATTCAGCTAAAAACAAAACTGACACCGTACGAAAAACGATGTCAGTTTCGAGAAATAACGAGCTTTTAAGAGCAAACCAAAGCTATTCTACGAAAAGTTTTTTTATTTCGTGTCCATCGCCTTGGGTTCACTCCACCTCGGTTCGTCTTTTTATTTATCCAAGACCGAAGGGCTTGGTATGGCATCAATTCGCATAGCGAATTGTATGGAATTGCGGCTCGTCCGCGCATGGCATCAAGCGATAGCTTGTATTTCTCCGTCTCCCTTCGTTCTTGATTCCATACAATGCTTCGCATTGATTCCATGCTCGCTAAAGCGAGATTCCATACCGCAACAAGTTGCGGATTTCATCCAATGCTACGCATTGATTTGGTACGAGAAAACGGAAACGGGAAGTTATATTGAAGCAAGGCTTTAGCCTTGCTTTTTCTTTTTAGCGAATCCAAGCCACAGGCTTGTATACAACACGTTGTGTTGGTGATATACACACCACGGGTGTGATTAGTTATAACGGTACGCTTTTTCTTTCGCCGACGAACGTTTTTTAATCCCCTCCCCCATATTGACAAACGCGACGTTTTTTGCTATACTTTACGCAGTCGTTCATATTATTTTTTGGAGGGACTTATGACTGCATTTTTATCTTTCTTGCTTTTCATTATCTCCACGGTTCAGAGCATCATCGGCTTCACGCTGATCTACACATTTCCCTCGATGATGGAAAGCATGGGCGGATCGGCTCTCATTTACGGCGCTTTCCTCGTTTTTCTTGAATTCATTTTAGCGCTGATCGTAACGAAGATACGCGATTACAGCAACTTTTTCGTTATTTTTGTCGAGGTCGTTATTTCGCCGATCGCCGTGATCCGCTATCTGATCGGCTTGCTTTTGCTTTTGCTTCTCAAGAAGGATTACAATCTCAAAAGCAGCAACGAAGAGGCGCTTGGCGCCGTGATCGGGTATCTTTTTTACGTTAGCCTCTCGGATGAATCCTCGATCAGCCGCACGGGAAACTTCTTCACCATGCTTTTGCTAGCCTTCCCGATGGCGTGCATGATGACCTACGCCTTTTGGATCAATTTCGGGCTTTACGATTTCTGCCTTGAAAATTACGGCGTGGAGCTTTGGAAGCCGAGCCTTCTTACCTGCTTTATACTGATACTTTTCTTTGGCGGCGGACTCAGCACCATCCGCAAGCAGGCGGTTACGGTTACCACCTACAACGCAAGCTACAAATTTGAAAACAGATACACCGGCTCGAAAAAGAAAATGTACAGCAACGACTACCTCTCTCTGACCGATAAATCGATCGATCACGGCTGGAGAAAGGTGCGCGGCGGCGACGAGGAGCATCTTACGCTGAATATGATCCTGACACTCGTTTTCAGCCCGATTCTTGCTTTTACTTACCTTGTCGGCCTTGCTTTCGCCTTCCTTTCCCTTTTGATCGGGCCGATCTACTCTTGCGTTGGAAGCATCGATTACGATGACGTGCCGCTTGGCATCGTGCAACGCGTTTTCCACTTTTTCTTCGCCTTCGTGATCGTGCCGGGGCTCTCTATTTTCCGCGGTGCGCGCGAGCGCTCTCATAGCCGCCGCTCGTATTCCTCGCGCGGCTTCAGCGTGGACTTCTCTTCCCTTGACAGCTGTGCGGGCTTTCTGACACTGGTTGCGGCGGGGCTCGGTATTCTGTACTTCATATTCGCGCAGTTCCACATTATGGAGCATCTCTCCTTCAACTGCTTCCCCAACTGGCTCTTCGAGCTTTCCTCCTCCTATCTTCTCACGGGCGCGATCGGGCGCATGTTTGCGGATAAAGGCTTTTTCATGATCATTATTTTGGTGGTTCTGATCGTTATCTCCGCCGTTCTCGAATTCGTGCTCATGCTTCTCGGCTGGATCCTCGGCATCGTTTTAACCGTCGCGGCATTTCTTCTGCAAGCGGCCTATATCTGGCTGATCCCTTTGTGCCTTTTGCCCGGAACGGTCTTCCTATACGTGCGCACCTTCAAGGACCTCAGCTTCTTCGGCAAGGTTTGGCGCGCGCTCACGATCGCTCTGATCCTTTTGTGCGTGATCAAATACGGCACATACACCGTCGGCGCGATGTTTCCCAACCAATAAACAATAACGGAGATACGAAAATGATTATCGATACACTTAAAAACGCCGCCCTTTACGCAGGGCTTGGCGAAAAATTTGCGGCAGGCTTTGCCTTTCTTTCCCGCGCCGTAGCAGAGGATCTCGCGCCCGGAAAATACGAGATCGACGGCGATGCGATTTACGCATCCGTGCAGGAATACGAGACCTTCCCCGTCGAGGGGCGCGTTTTCGAGGGGCACAAAAGATATATCGATCTGCAGTTTATCGCAAAGGGCAAAGAGCGCATGGAGATCCTCGATATTGCGAGAGCAAAGGAGATCAAACCCTACGACGAGGGGATCGAGGCCGCACTCTTCACGGAGAGCGAAACGCCTACGACCGCCATTTTCCGCGAGGGGGATTTTGCAATCTTCTTTCCTCACGATCTGCACCGCCCCGGGCTTCGCGCAGACGGCGTGGCATGCGCGGTGAAGAAGATCGTTGTGAAGATCGAAATTTAAGAAAAAATGGAAAACAAACGCTTTAAACCGAAATTTGATAAGCTTTATTTTTGGATCACCTTCCCCACGGCGCTGCTCGTGCTCGCGCTGTTTATATTAACGGCGGCATCGGGGGCGACCGGCGGATGGATCGTGACGGCCTGCACGGCGGTCTTCATCGGTTATTTTCTCGTATCCCCCTGCTTTGGCTACGTGGAGCTGCGAGAGGAAACGGTTTTCGTCAAATTCGGCTTTATCTTAAAAAGAGAGATCCCCTATAAGAGCATTCGCGGCATCGAGAAAAAGCACACCGCAATCGCGGATTCCATGCTTTCACTGAAAAACGCAATGGATCACGTGAACGTAAAATACGGCAGCTTTGACTGCACGAGCGTCAGCATCATGGACGAGGATGCCATGATCGAAGAGATCAAAAAAAGATGTGACATTCATTAAAGCATAAAGAGTTCTTTCGCGTTTTTTGCGAAAGAACCCTTTATTTTGTAAACATTTGTTTTCTTTTAAATCATTTTTTCTTTGCGGCGCTTACAAAGGCACGGCATTTTTCTTCGACAAAATCGAAGTTTCCTTCCGCGATGGCTTTCTTTTCCGCATCACCGACACCGATACCGAAGCCGACCGCACCTGCGGCGAGATATTCCGCCATATTTTCGAGGCGAACGCCGCCGACCGCGAGAAATTTAATATGTGAAAGCGGCGCACGAACGGCCTTCAGATAGGATGCGCCCATCGTGCTGATCGGAAAGAGCTTGACGAAATCCGCGCCCGCGCGGTTTGCTGTCATCGCCTCCGTGGGCGTAAGCGCACCGGGAAGAGATGCGAGGTGCAGAGCCTTGGTCTTTCGGATGATCGCCACATTCATATCGGGAGAAACGATAAAGCGGCCTCCGACCTTTGCCGTGAGCTCCACTTGATTTTCCCGGATGACCGTGCCCGCGCCGATCACCATTCTGCCCTCAAAATGCTTGGCAAGCTTGCCGATGGTGGCGGCAATTTCCTCATCGGGAATTTTGCCCGTGGCATCGTAGGTGCATTCCATGGCGCGGATACCACCGCGATACATTGCCTCCGCAAGGGGGATGAGCTGATCGAGCGGAACGCCGCGCACGATCATCACGACCTTCTCCTCGGAAATGATGCGCACGGTCTCAGCCTCTCGCGCTTCCTTTTCCATCAGGTCACGAAGTGCTTTTGCTCGACTGTCAAGAAAAGGAATCCATTCCTCAGGAGCAATAAAGGCATCCTTTTCTCCCGCCGCAACTCTTTGAAGCTTTCCTACGGTATCGTTATTCCCTGCGTGGTTGCCGAGGAAAAGCTCCACGCGCTCCTTTTTCAGCCGCTCGAGGCCGGCAAAGAATTTTTCGCGCATATCGGAGGGCAATCCCTTTTCGCGAATATATTTCTCGCCAAGGGTGTTGATACCCACGCCGCCGTGCATACCCGCGCGGACGGTTCTCTCGCCGTCGGTCACGTCAAAGAAAAAGGAAATCGTTCCCTTGGTGTGTCCCGGAGTGGAAAGACAAAGAATATCGGTCGATCCGAGGATCACGTGATCCCCATCGTCAAGAAGGACGTCGGGCGAAAAATGCTCGTGGTATTCCGTTGCAAGCTCCTCCGTCCACGTATGGACACCCTTCTCCACCATTTCCCGATCACCGCGACCGATATAGATCTTCGCCCCCGTCAGCTTCTTCATGGGAAGGACAGCGCCCGCGTGGTCATAATGACCGTGCGAGCAGAGGATGATGCGCGTATCCAAGGGATCGAGCCCGACGGCGCGCATATTGGCAAGCACCTCGGGAAACGCCTCGGGATAACCGGGATCGATGACGATCAAGCCTTCCTCGGTGGCAATCACGTGCGTGGACGCGGGGCGCGTGCCCACGAAATAAACGTTGCCGAACACGCGGCCGGGGGTAACGGAACCTTCCCAGAAATTCTTTTTCATTTTATTTCCTCCAAAGCTCTTCCAGAGTCGCGCGAAGGCGCGCTCCGTCTTCATTTTTCATTTTCGGGTGGCTGTAAATTGCTTCAAAAAAAGTCGCGAGGCTTTCATCCGAGATCGGAATGCCCGCCGCGGCGGGAGAATCGGGCAAGCCGTACGCTCGCATAAGGGCAAGGAGCTCTTCGCTACACTCGGGCGCTCCGTTATAGGCATTTTGCCACAAAAGTCCGATGCCGACGAGCTCGCCGTGCAGGTAAGGGTGCGTTTGCTTCGGATACAGCGCACGCGCGGTTTCATAAAATTTATGGCCGAGCGCTGTTTGCTGTGAGCCGCGCGAAATGCCGCTGATCACGCCCGTGGCGCAAATCAGGGTGAACACCGCGCGCTCAAAGCATTCGCTCGCCTCGCCTGTTTCCAGAGCACGAAGGCACGCGGCCGTGCTTTTGGCGAGCACCTCATACGAGCGCTCCGCCAACGTATATGCATAATCCAATCCCAACGGATAGGGGATATCCTCGCCATGATACCAATGGCGGATCTCAAGAAGCTTTGCCATGGCATCGAAAACGCCCGCAAGAAAGAGGCGCGGCGGCTCGCGAAGCAAAATTTCGGTATCCGCGATCACGAGATCCACTTCCCTTTGGTGATGCGCCGTACCGACCGTGCGGCCATCCTCCGTATAACAAACGCTCAAGGGCGTATACGCGGCGCAGGTGGCAAGCGAGGTGGGGATATTCGCCACGGGGCATTCCGCCATGCGAGCGATCAGCTTCGCAAAATCCATGATCACACCGCCGCCAACGCCGACGATCACATCCCTGCCCTCGGCACGCGCTTTTTTTGCAAGCGCTTCGGCGGCCTCTGCGTTGCAGCTTCCGCCGTATATTTCAAGAGAAAAATCTATATTTTCGGCCGCGAGCCCTTCGCTGACGGATGCGCCTGCGATCTGCCATGCGGTTTTCCCCGCAACGATCAGCGGCACATGCCCAAGGCGCAGAATTTCGACTCCGCAGCTTTTCACAGCCCCGCTCTTTTGCACGTATCTTCCGCATCCGATGCGAAAGGATTGATCCTTCGCAAACATAAAAAGACTTCCTTTCTTTTTTCGGCAAAAGCCGATCTCTTATTGACACACTTCTATTTTAGTGCTATACTAAAGAAAAGTAAATCAAGAATATTGCGAAAAACTTTCAAAATATTGCGGAGAGGCTTATGATATTCAACAGCTACGCTCAAGGAAAAAACACGCTCGCGGGGATGCGCCTCGTCAGCTGCGGACATATCTTTGCAAAGTCGGGGCGCGAGATCCTTCGCCCGAAGGGGCGCGAGGATTTTCTTCTCTTCTTCGTGGCGAAGGGAGAAGAGACCTTTTATTTTGACAAACCCGAGGTGGCAAGGGCGGGAAGCTTCGTGCTTTATAAGCCCGGAGAAAAGCAGCATCACGCCACTCGCGGGAGCGCGACCTCGGAATTCTATTACGTGCATTTTTCCTGCGATGCGCTTCCCGAGGGGATCGAGCTGAAAACCTCCGAAATTTACGAAACGCAGATCAGCGCCGCACCACAGATCTTCGAAAGGATCATTGAGGAAACGCTCGAAAAAAAGCCGCAATACGAGGTGCTTTGCCTCTCACTTTTACTGACGCTTTTTTCTCTCATACAACGAGAAAGCGCGCGCACCGAGGCGCGCGCCGGCATGGAGCATCGGCGCATTGCGCGCGCGATCCAATATATAGGAAAAAACTTTTCCGAGGATCTCTCGCTTTCGGATTACGCCGCGATGTGCGCGATGAGCAAATATCATTTTCTGCGCACCTTCAAGGAGGTAACGGGGCTGACGCCAATCGAATACCGAACGCGCATCCGCATCGAAAACGCCAAGCAGATGCTGGAGGACGGCGAGCTTTCGGTTCTTGAAATCGGAGAAAGAATTGGCTTTTCGTCTGCCGCGTATTTCAGCAGCGCATTCAAGAAAGAGACCGGAATTTCGCCTTCAAAATATGCAAAAAGAAAATAATTGTTTGCTTTTTGTTACATTGCTCTGAAGAGCGCCTGTTCTACGCTATCCGCTTCGATCTCAAAGGTCCGTCCGTCGATCTCCTTCATATAGGGACGCTGGAGAAGGAACGGAAGCTGATTGCGCTCGGTGAGCTCCACGCGCAGAGTGACGGGCGCCTTCACCTTATAAAGCCCGCACTTCCCTGCCTTGAAGTTATCCACCGCTTCGCGAACGGCGGCAAAAATACACTCCTTCGCCTTATGGGGCGGCAAAAGCCCCGCGCCCATGCAATGCAGGCTTCTTTTTACCTCTGCGGTTGCAACCCAAGGAAGAAATTCCTTGGCTTCCTTGCAAACGTTGGTATCACCGCTGACCATGATAACGGGGGTTTCGTACTCACCGAGAATAGCGGCGTCAAACGCGATCTCGCCGACCTGCTCGCCGTTCAGATAATAGTTCTGCACGGACATACTGCTGAAGGTGTGCTCAAGAAGGCCCTTTGCGGTGCCCGCCATCGCATGATAGCCGAAGAGGATCACGGCATCGATCTCATCAATAAAGGGAAAGCGCTCGTCGCGCAAAAGTCCGCTGATTACGAGATCCACGTCCTCGCTCACCTCGTCCCAGAGAAGCGCGTAGCTTCCGCCGTGGCAATCGCGAACGTATACCTTATCAACGCCTGCGGCCTTGAGCGCCGCGGCACAAACGTTAATATCCTTGGTGAGGAACTTTCTTCCCTCGTTAAAGCGGCTCTGCGAGGGGAGCACCTGCTCTCTCGTATATACGCCGCTGATCCCTTCAAGATCCGCCATAATAAGCACTGTCATTTTATTTTCCTCCATTCCGTTTTACGGACTTTCATTTGGTTTCATTATAGCATAAAATTTCTCCGTTTGTCAAGCAAGCGGAATACAAGTTTCATTTAATTTCATACAATTTGAAGAAAGGAAGCAGTCTATGTTTCAAAAAATGATCGAATTTCTCGACAAGAGATGCGAGAGCGGCGCGAAGGGGTACGACGTGATCGTTTATCACGGAGGAAAAGAGGTCCTTCGCCACAAAAACGGCTATGCCGATTATGAAAAAAAGACACCTGTTACGGGAGATGAGCTCTATTATCTCTATTCCTGCTCCAAGCCCATTACCTGCACGCTTGCCATGCAGCTTTATGAAAGGGGCGCTTTCTCACTCGACGATAAGCTTTCGGACTATATGCCCGAATTTAAGGAAATGAACATCCTGACCGAGGAAGGGCTGAAAAAGGCAAAACGCCCGATCCTGATCCGCCATCTTTTCGAGATGAGCGCAGGCTTTGATTACGATGAAAAATCCGATGCCTTCAAGGCATGCATCAAGGAAACCGACGGCCGCGCTCCCACACGCGAAATGATCCGCGCCCTTGCCTCAAGGCCACTCGGCTTTGAGCCCGGCGAGCGCTGGCGTTACAGCCTTTGCCACGACGTTTTGGCGGCGCTTGTCGAGGTCGTTGCGGGAGAAAAATTCAGCGTTTTTGCAGAAAAAAACATTTTCGCGCCCCTTGGGATGAAAAATACGACCTATCGCGTGGATGAGAGCGTCAAAGCGCGTGTGGCACCGCTCTATAAATACAACGCGGCAACCAAAGCCACCGAGCGCCAAACGGAAAACACGCTGATCCTCGGCTCGGAATACGATAGCGGCGGCGCGGGATGCGTTTCCACCGTGGAGGATTATATCCGCTTTCTTGAGGGCGTGCGCACCTACAAGCTTCTGAAAAAGGAAACCGTGGATCTGATGCGCACGGACCGCCTCGCGCCGCTCGGCATCGCTGACAAGGGATACTGGAAGCGCGACACCCACGGCTACGGCCTCGGCGTTCGTTGCTCCAAGGGCGTGAAGGGCTACGGCGACTTTGGCTGGGACGGCGCGGCAGGCGCATTCATGGCGATCGATATCGAAAACGAGATCACCGTTTTTTATGCCCAGCACTTGCTCGCCGATCCCAACAACGGCAACCGCCACGAGGTCTACGATTACGCGCGCGACGCGCTCACGAAGGAATAACTCTTCATTTTCGCATCAAGCTTCTTGGTTTTTTCAAAAAAAACTCCAAGAAGCTTGAAAAAATCTCTTGACAAATCCAAAAAACTGTGGTATCATATATAAGCGCTTGATTTAAGCGTGCTATATGCGGATGTGATAGCGTAAGCGAAGCGTCGCTTGCAGACTGCGCGTAGCGCGGCAATATACTTCTCTCGGTAAATTCGCAGAAATGCGTTTTTATAAACTTAATATGCGGATGTGGCGGAATTGGCAGACGCGCTAGATTCAGGTTCTAGTGAAAGCAATTTCATGTGGGTTCAACTCCCGTCATCCGCACCATGTGAAAACACCCCCGATTTTCGGGGGTGTTTTTGCGTGGTATGGGCGGCGGGAGTTGAAGGGGAAACGGTGCAGAGCGGACTTCCGGTGGACGCCCGCGACCGTGGAAGACCGAGCGCGTAGTTCGCGCGAGAAGCAACTCCCGCCTATTAAAGCTTTTGCTCCGGTGTGGATGACGGAGAGGCAGAACCCACTTCCGAGGCCGCACATCATCTTCCCTACCACTACGGTTATAGCCGAGGATAAGTTTGCCGCC
>JAZQTA010000155.1:0-6234 GCA_045630385.1 Eubacteriales bacterium
CGTCAGGCTACGATTTCGCTATCCCTTCTTCTCGCCTACACCTCACGGTGTAAACCTTGGGAGTCGCTTTCGGGTTGGTCGGTAACTACCTCCCAGCGGACTTTCACCGCAGAGCATTGATATGCCCGTCATACTAAAAAAACGGCGAAAAAATTCCGCCGTTTTCATGTAAACAAAGATTTACGAATTCAGTTATGCAAAAGAAGAGCATAAAGCTCCTCGCGGCAGGATACGCCGAGCTTGGAATACAGAGTGCGCGTATAGGTTTTCACCGTGTTTTCGGAAAGATGCAGATTTTCCGCAATCTCTTTTCTGCGATTGCCCGCAAGGATCATTTCAAGGATCTCTCGCTCGCGGATGCCGAGAGGGTCCTCCGCATTCACGAAAAGCAACACCTTGGAAAGCTTTTCTTCCATGGAAAGCGCCGTGATCGCAACCGAGAGGCTTTCTCTCTGCGCCGCCGTGAATTTCGGAATCTCGGTTTTATGCACGTAGTCCTGCAGCATCAGCCAAACGAAGAAAAACGCAAGCGCACTGATCGGATAGATCGCGGAGAGCAATTCAAACTCCCACGGAATGATCTTCTGAATGCACCAAAGGCCGATATTGCCGACCACGATCGCGAGCATGATGCCCGCCTGCTTCTGCGACGCGCCCTTACGCTGAAAAAGAGAAAAGCAGAGCGCCGAAAGCATGGCAACGAAAAACAGGATCACGTAGATCAGATTGAGCGGATGCAGAGCACCGTATTCTTTTATAAGCACGGTTGCGCCTGCGACCTTCTCGATCGAGGCATCCGTATAATACCAATCGAGGTAACCCGTGGTGCAGATGACGAAAAACATAAGCGCCGCTATACCGAGCAACGTGAACGCAACCCATTTTTTATACGTATAGCCGCAAAGCTTCGAAATAAGCATAAACATACACAAGGGCATCATGAGCTGACCAAGGTATGCGATCTTATTCGCAAAGAGAGCAAAGGCTACCGTATTTGAAAAAGCGATCAAGGTATATCCGAGGTTAACGATCGCAACGCTGACGAACAGGACGAGCAGCCACGGCTCCTTTTGCTTTTTGAAAACGAACAAAAAATATAGCGGTATCAGCACCAGCGAAAGCAAAAATATCGCACCGTACGTATATTGCATAGCCATCCTCCTTCTTTGATCGTTTTCACTATTATACCATATTAAAAAGGTTAAAGCAAGTGTTTTTAATAAAATACGTTCCATTCGTGCCGCGCCGTTTTTTTGGCAACGACTTGACAAATCGGCTTTTATTTAGTATAATAGGAGAGCAAACGAACGCCTGTTTTCACACATTCCACACCATACCGCAAGAAAAACACGGTGCTATTTTTCACTTTTTAAAGTGATACAGAGGTAAATTTTATGACAGTTTTTGATATTATTAACCTTGCGCTTTTCGTTGCTTTGCTCCTTTGCTATTCCTTTCAATTCATTTATATTTTCGTTCCCTTCTTAAAAAAGATGCCCCCGCACAAGGAGACTGTGCCTCACAAGTATGCGGTGCTCATCTGCGCAAGAAACGAAGAAAACGTAATTAAAAATCTCATCGACAGCCTGCACGCGCAGGACTACCCCGCAGAGCTTCTCACGATCTTTCTTGCCGCTGACAACTGCACGGACAAGACCGCAGAGGTCGGGCGCGCATGCGGCGCAACCGTTTACGAGCGATTTAATAAGCAAGAGATCGGCAAGGGATATGCCCTGCACTATCTGCTCGAAAGGATCAACGAGGACTTCGGCGAGGATGCATTTGACGCCTTCGTTGTTTTCGATGCGGACAATATCGTGACACCGACCTTCTTCACGGAGATCAACAAGACCTTCTCGGACGGCTACGACGTGATCACCACCTACCGCAATGCAAAAAATTACGGCGATAACTGGCTTGCCGCTTCAACCGGCCTTTGGTTCATCCGCGAGGCAAAGTATCTCAACGGCTCGCGTTTTCGCATCGGTGCTTGCCCCCAGGTTTCGGGCACGGGCTTTCTTTTCTCCAACAAGATCAAAAAGCAGAACGGCGGCTGGCCCTTCCACACGCTTTGCGAGGACTATGAATTTACCTGCCACCACGCCGTGGAGGGCATGAAGTTCGGCTACTGCGAGGAAGCGAGATTTTACGACGAGCAGGTGACAGGCTTCCGCCAATCCTGGAATCAGAGATTGCGCTGGGCAAAGGGCGGCCTGCAAAGCTTCGGTATTTATTGGAAAAGGCTTCTCAAGGGCGTTTTCTCAAAGAAGTTCCTCGCGTGCTACGACATGCTGATGTCGATCGCGCCCGGCTACGTGATCTCCATTTTCGCAACGCTCTTCAATATTTTTGCTTCGATCTACGCTTTGGCCATCGGTACGCCCGTTCTTACAGTGCTGATGTCCGTCGCCAAATTCGTTCTTCCCTCTTACGCCGCGGTATGGCTGCTCGGCTTCGTTTGCACGCTGAGCGAATGGAAGCATCTTCGCACGACAAGCTTCAAGAAGATCCTCTATTCCTTCACCTTCCCGCTCTTCCTTTTCACCTTCATTCCGATCGCATTCGTCGCGCTCTTTTCCAAGGTGGAATGGAAGCATATCGCGCATAAGGAAATGAGCGAAGAGGACAAGAAACGCCTCGGACTTGGCGAATAAAGTCAAATTAGGATAACTTTTATTTACAAAACGCCGTCTTTCATTCAAGACGGCGTTTATTATTATAGTCAAAGGCGAGCTTCAATGCAACTCTTCCTTTGCCATGGCATGCAACAGCGCAGATGCAT
Organism: Eubacteriales bacterium; assembly: GCA_045630385.1. Lineage (GTDB taxonomy): Bacteria > Bacillota > Clostridia > Oscillospirales > CAG-272 > UBA1740. Next base: position 2,783 of record JAZQTA010000155.1, read on the forward strand.
CGGAATAGCCCGCGCCTTGCGCGGCCTCCTCGAGCGTGGCGCCGCTGCTTCGAAGAACAAGCGCCGTGCGGATCTTCAGCTTTTTCATGTAGGAATACGGCGTTTCGCCCACACATTTTGAAAATCTCTTGATGAAGCCGTTCACGGAAAGATTGCACCGCTTGGCAATTTTTTCGACGGTGAGCCCCTCGGCAACGGTTTCGTGCATCAAATTCAGCGCGCGAATGATCAAGGCATCGGCGACGAGATTTTCATGCGAGGTCTGCGCGGCGGCGCTCACGAGATATATGACGATCGATTTTAAAAGCGTTTTTTCGGGCGCGCCGATATTCCTCGTTTTACAAAGCGTTCGGAAGGTATCCACGGCGCTTTTAATATACGGAGAGGCGTTCGGATCAAGGCAGAACACCTCGGTGGATATGATCGGCGGCGTGAGAAAAAAGCCCGCGTACGTATGATCAAGATTATCCTCGGGGGATGAAAAGGTGACTACGTTTGAATAGAACGGAATAAAATACAGCCGATCCTTTAAAAAAGGAATGCGCTCTCCGTTTTTGACATACCAGCCCGTGCCGCCGTTGATATAATAAAGACGGTTATAGCCGTTTCTTGCATAATTGAGCCAATCCTCGCCGACCTTGCAGGTGCCAAGGCCATCCAATTCACATACGCGGTTTTCCATATACAGATCCTCAACTGTGTGATTTCTATCAAGTATGATGCCCGAATAATCATTGATAAATTTCCGAAACAATGTTAAAATCAAAGCATAGACAAACCCATCTACTGCAATATTATCACAAAAAAACAAGTTTGTCAAGAAACGGATCACATATCGCAAAATGATTTTTATCAATTTGTTAAAACAGAAAGGAAATGCGATGATGAAACCAAACGAGATGAAGCCCGATATGAGCTGGTTTGAAGAAGGCCGCTTCGGTCTTTTTATACACTGGGGACTCTATGCCCTCAACGGAGAAACCGAATGGCTGATGTATAATTCCGAGCTGACACCCGAGGAGTACCGCGAGCGCTTTTTCAATTATTTCGAGCCGGATCTTTTCGATCCCAAGGAATGGGCAAGCCTTGCGAAGAATGCGGGGATGAAATATTTCGTTATCACGGCAAAGCATCACGACGGCTTCTGCCTGTGGGACACGAAAACCACCGATTTCAACGCGATGAACGCGCCTCTGTGCCGCCGCGATCTTCTGAAGGACATTATCGAGGCCTTCAGAGAAGAGGGGCTGAAGATCGGCGTTTACTGCACGCTTCCTGACTGGAGCCGCCCCGATTTCCCTATCACCGATCGCCACCCGCAGAGAAACCATCCCGAGGAGCGCGACCATTCTACCTTCACGCCCTTTCTTCGCGAGCAGGTGCGCGAGCTACTGACCAATTACGGAAAGATCGACCTCATGTGGTTTGACGGCAACTATTTGGAAACCTCCCACGTATGGGATGCCGCGGGGCTCAATGAAATGATCCGCGCTATGCAGCCGGGAATTTTGATCAACCGCCTGCCCGGATTTTCCGATTTCCACTCGCCCGAATGGACCATTCCGAAGGACGGCATACGCGACGAGGACGGAAATCTCTTGCCGTGGGAGGGATGCCAGGTCTTCAACGGCGGATGGTGCTACCCCCGTTACGATCGCCAGCACAGAAAGACCGCCGCACAGGTGGTGGAAATGCTGATACGGCACGTTTCGCGAGGCGGCAATCTGCTTCTCAATGCCGGCCCAACCTCCAGAGGCTGCTTTGACGAGTACGAAACGGAGATCTTCCGAGCGCTTTCTCGCTGGATGAAGTGGAACGGCCGCTCGATCACCGGATGCACGGTTGCTCCCGCAGAGTTCCCCGAGCCTGACCACTGTCTTTATACCTACAATGAAAAAACCAACCGACTCTATCTGCATCTGTTCTCATGGCCCGACCATAGGGTGATCCTTCCGAATTTGGGCGGAAAGGTCAAATTTGCAAAGCTTTTGGAGACCGGCTGCGAGCTGATGCTGACCGAATACGATCCCACCAACGTTCACAGAACCCGACTTCAGGAGGGGGATCTGCTGGTAAAGTTGCCGATCGAGTCTCCCAAGACGGAAGTCCCGGTAATTGAATTGCTCCTGAAATAAAATCTATTTGTTAAAAAGAAAAGAGGCAGAATATGACGTCACTTTTTTACGTACGGGATTATATCGACAAGACGAGCCGCGACAGCGATGCCATTGAGCGCTGCATGGCCGATGCGAAAAGGGCGCAGGGCGAAAGAACCGTTATATTCGACAAAAAAGACTTTTTTATCGATCGGGCGATCACGCTTCCCTCGGATACCACGGTCGTGATCGACAACTGCACGATCAAGCAAAACGACTACGTTTACGACAACGTTTTCAGAGGCGACAATCTCCTCTTAAGCGGGATCGATCCCCATGGGATACCGATCGACGTGACACCCATTCGCAATATAAAGATCATCGGCAAGGGCGATGCGAAGATCATCGGCACGGATAAGCCGCAGATCGGATATCATCCGTTTTTTAAGGAATACCAGGTGATGAACGGCGATTTTTGGGGATGGCGCACCCTTATGTTCTCCTTTTCCAACGCGCAAGACATAGAGATCGCGGGCTTGAAGCTCAGGCAAACGATGTGCTGGGCCATCAGCTTTGACAATTGTCAATACTGCCACGTGCACGATCTCGACATACGCTCAAACGTGAAAAACGGCGACGGCATTGATTTTCGCTCCGGCTGCAACCACTGCCTCGTGGAGAATATCACGGGCTTTACCTCGGACGATACCGTAGCTTGCACGGCGCTTTCGAGAGGAAAAACAGAGCGAGTGCTTTCAAAATACCTTTCTACGTTAGAGCCGTATAACGCATCGCACGAAAATATCGACGGCGACGTGCATCATATCACGATCCGAGGCATCAAGACGGGCGGATACCACCACGGCGCGATCTGCCTCGCCGCTTTCGGAAACAAGGTGCATGACATCGAGATCGAGGACGTAAGAGAAACGGATGAGGGCGAACGTTCCGCCACGGTCATGGTTTATACCGGATACGGCGACGGCTATCACGCGGGAGATATTCATGATATCAAAATCAGTGGCGTGACCGCCAAAACCGCAAAATATGCGCTCCAAATAAGATGCGAGGCTGAAAATCTGACGGCGGAAAATATCGTGCAGAAAAACACGGGCGGACTTGCAATTTTTGAAGAGAAATAAATATAACAAAAAAAGCGCGGCACACGGCCGCGCTTTTTTATTGCGAGGATGCAAATTATGCAAGCTCTGCGAAGTACTTAATGGTTCTAACCATCTGAGAGGTGTAGGAGTTCTCGTTATCGTACCAAGAAACTACCTGTACCTGAAAGGTCTCGTCGTCGATCTTAGCAACCATGGTCTGGGTTGCATCGAACAGAGAGCCGTATCTCATACC